>JBGSUZ010000194.1:0-7321 GCA_041753235.1 Acidaminobacteraceae bacterium | reverse complement strand
CTTTGTCAAGTTCAGAGCCGAATTGAGCAAAGGATGCCAACTCTCTATACTGAGCAAGTTCTAATTTGATTTTAGAAGCAACTTTTTTCATCGCTTTGATTTGTGCGTCACCGCCAACCCGCGATACAGAAATACCCGCGTTAACCGCTGGTCTTTGACCTGAGAAGAAAAGTTCCGACTCAAGGTAAATCTGACCATCTGTGATGGAAATAACGTTTGTTGGAATATAAGCTGATACGTCGCCTGCTTGGGTTTCGATGATAGGAAGCGCTGTTATTGAACCTCCACCAAGTTTATCGCTGAGTTTCGCAGCTCTTTCAAGCAGTCTTGAGTGGATATAGAATACATCGCCTGGGTACGCTTCACGACCTGGCGGTCTTCTAAGAAGCAGGGACATGGCACGGTAAGCAACCGCGTGCTTAGACAAGTCATCATAAATGATGAGTACATCCTTACCAGCAAACATAAATTCCTCTGCCATTGCTACGCCGGCATAAGGGGCAATGTACTGGAGCGGTGCTGGCTCTGATGCCGAAGCCGCTACAACGATTGTGTATTTCATTGCGTCATTGTCTTCAAGATTTTTTACAATCTGAGCGATTGTCGATCTTTTTTGACCGATTGCTACGTAAATACAAATAACGTTTTCTTTCTTTTGGTTGATAATTGTATCAATGGCAATTGTCGTTTTACCTGTTTGACGGTCGCCGATGATAAGTTCACGCTGGCCTCTGCCGATTGGAATCATCGCATCAATCGCTTTGATACCGGTTTGCATTGGTTGGTTTACTGATTTTCTGCCGATAACACCGACTGCATTGCTTTCAATAGGTCTAAACGTTGTTGTCTCAATAGCACCTTTGCCGTCAATGGCTTGGCCTAGTGAGTTAACAACACGGCCTAATAAAGCGTCGCCAGTTGGCACTTCAACGATACGTTTAGTTCTCTTAACAGTATCGCCTTCTTTAATGTGTACGTCCGAGCCGAAAAGTACTGTACCAACGCTCTCTTCTTCGAGGTTGAGTACCATACCGTATACGTCTTCAGGAAATTCTACTAACTCGCCCGCCATGCATTTTTCGAGCCCGTGAATTCTAGCGATTCCATCGCCTACCTGAATAACCGTACCAGTGTCTTCGACTTGAAGCTTAGATTCATATTGTTTAATTTGTGCTTTTATAATAGCACTAATTTCTTCAGGTCTAAGATTCATGATCTTTATCACTCCTAATTATTTACTAGACAATCAACTGGAATAGGTCTTCTTTCATGTCGTCGAGCTTCTTCTTCAGAGAATTATCGATAACTTTATCTCCAAGATGAACAACAAGACCGCCTATGATCTCAGGATCAATCTTCTGCTTGAGCAGTACTTGCTTGCCCGTAGATTCGGACAGCTTAACTTCAAGACGCTTGATCTGATCATCAGTTAAAGTACAGGTGACGTGAACGACACCCTTGATAATCCCCTTGTGAATCTCAACTAGTTCCTGGAACTCCTCTCCAATTTGGAGAATGTAAAACCCTCGGTTTTTATCCAGTAATAATTTCAGAAAATTCATCAATTCGGGCGCGATTTTGCCAGAAAAACTTTGATCTAAAATAGCTTTACGCTCATCCAAAGCGATATTGGGAGCCCGGTATAACTCGTAGTACTCTGGATTTTCATTGAACAGCTGACAGACTGACTGCAGTTGCTGTTCAATTAGATCCAACTGTTCTAACTCAATTGCGACATCGAAAAGTGCTTCTGCATATACCTTCGACACTAATTCTACCATCTTGTATCGCCTACCTCATTAATATACTTTTCCGCTACCATTCTGTGCTTGTCATCGCTCATATCTTCTTCGATGACCTTAGTTGCTGCTAGAATGGCTAAGCTGGAAATCTCATCTTTAATGTGGTGCAAAGCTCTCGCTTTTTCTCTTTCGATGTCTCTTTGAGCACTTCGTTTGAGTTCTTCGACGTGTTCTTCCGTTGCATGAATAATATCACTGGCTTTGCCTTCAGCTTTAGCAGTTGCATGGCGGATAATTTCCTTACCTTCTACATCTGCATGCTTAATTTTTTCTTTGTATGCAGCCATGAGCTGCTCTGCTTCCAGATTCTTTTTCTCTGCCGAATCAAGGTTATTTTTAACCTCAAAATCACGTTTCTCTATAAATTCCGTTACCGGCTTAAAGAGAAATCGACGAAGAAATAAATATAAGATGAAGGTATTGATCAGCTGAAACGCCATGGTCCAGCCGGGTTCGATCAGACCGAACTTCAAGCCTTCGGAAGCTAATGCATAGAAAGTCATTCAAATGCCTCCTTCCATATAGATGGATTTTGCTTAAAATTCGTCATTACATTGCCAAAAGGTTTAAGAATGGGTTTGCAAATAGTAAAATGATTGCTACTACTAAACCATAGATACCTGTTGACTCGGCTACCGCACAACCTAAAAGCATTGTTTTAATGATATCGCCTTGTGCCTCAGGCTGTCTGCCTACTGCTTCACAACCTTTACCAGCTGCGAATCCTTGACCGATACCAGGACCGACACCCGCGATCATCGCAAGACCTGCGCCGACTGCTGAACCCGTTAATACCATTGCTTTTGCCATGAGCATATCCATAATAAAATCCTCCTTAAAATTTAAATGACTACGCGTTGCTTAATCTTAGTACAACGCACTATTAATCTATCGCTATGCTAACAAATACCATGGTCAGCATCGCAAAGATAAACGATTGGATCAGACCTGCGAACAAGTCAAAATAGATGTGCAAAAATGCTGGAATTCCCACTTGTAAAATAGGAATTGGCAAATGTAACACCGCAGTACTTAAAACACCAAATGCCGTGTACACTAAGTTCATCAAAATCAAACCGCCGATAATATTACCGAACAGACGGAAAGAAAGTGATACCGGCAAGGCTAGTTCTCCAACAATGTTAAGTGGTGCCAAGAAAAACACCGGTTGGAAAAAGCTCTTAACGTAACCCCATAGTCCCTTGGTGTACATCGAGAAGCCTTGAATCATAACGAATGTGACCAGCGCTAATCCTAAAGTAGTGTTAAGATCGGCTGTTGGCGGTCTTAACCCAAAAAGACCCGAGATATTGGAGAAAGCAATGAAAATAATCAATGTGCCTATATAAGGCGCAAATTGCATGTTCTTCTCACCCATGGTCTGCTTGGTCAGCGTGTTAATGGAACCCACTAAGATTTCTGCTACCAATTGCTTCTTGCCTGGAACCATTTTTAAATTGCGCGTTCCGACAATTGTTAGAATCATAATGATTGCCATTAAAAACCAACTGGTAACCACTGTTTGACTCAATTGAATGCCGTAGGGCAATTCCATGACAATATACGGTCCATATCCTTCCAAGGTTATTCCTCCTTTCTTTTAAAATTTTGTTTCTGTTTCCCCTTGTCACTGAGTTGTAATACATACAAAATTGCTTTTACCATAAGAATCCCTATGGCTGTTGTGAATACATTCAAGTAAGGCATTTGAGTCGATATGTAAAGCACAATGGCCATAATGGCGTAACGCAGGGCGTAATTCAAACCCATATAGATTTGAGCTCTGGATGGATGCATAAATGACGCCTTAACAACCGTATTGGCGAGCAGCATGAACATAAGCACACCCATAGAACTCCCTAATATCAATCCTAGTACAAAGGGCAGTGCCTTGACTTGTAATCCAATAAAAAGTGCAATGGCTGCAATCCCCACAAGCATAGCGGTATATTTAATTACTGAAATTTGCAGCGTTTTAACCTCTTCCACTTTAAATCACTTCCTCTTCTTAATTTTCTCAACATACTTCATAGAAAACCTATATAGCTCGTAAAAGGAGGAAAATACACCTAGTAAGAGACATACAAAAAACACAAGTTGATTGCCACCTAGTTTTCCTGATAGATAATGCCCGATGACCACGCCACCCAGAATCGGTGTCACCATCATGATGCCTATCTGCGATATGAAAATGAGATTATTATACATCCCGGTATCTTTTTTACCCATTGTATAAGCTCCCTAATAATTATTTAGTTCAGGAAGAGAAACTATTTTGCATTCCTCCACTCATTAACAATACCACATTTGAAGCACTTTGTGGATAGTCAAGTCCTCATAGAAACTGCATTACAGCGAATTTCATCAGTTTTCACTAAATAAAAAACTTATATGCACAAAAAACCGTACAAGCCGACACAATTGTTACAATTATGTAATATCAATTCGTCACAACCTTAACAACGCAAGTTTTTAACTTGTCCGTTCCAATAAGTTTCTATAAATAATTAACAAAAAAAGTCCCCGTTTTTTAACGAGGACTTCCAGATATCTGAGTAAAAACTATAACAACAATTACCATTCAGTCTATTTTAGAAAGTATGATTTGATGATATCAGCTATCCGCTTAGCGCTTTTGCCATCGCCATAAGGATTTACCGCATTTGCCATTTTGTCGTATGCCACGCTGTCCCCAAGAAGTTTAGCTGCCATGTCATAGATTGTCTGTTCCTCAATGCCTGCCAGTAAAACAGTACCTGCCGCTACCGCTTCAGGACGTTCCGTCTCTTTTCTAAGAACGAGAACCGGTTTGCCAAGTGCGGGTGCCTCTTCTTGAATGCCCCCCGAATCGGTCAAAATCAGGTCTGATTTTGCCATAAGGTTAGCAAATGGCTCATATTCCAACGGCTCTATTAAGTGAATCCGATTGGAATCCCCTAAGTACTCCTGAGCAAGCTCCCTTACTTTTGGGTTTTTGTGCATTGGGAAAATCAATTCTGTGTCCGGGAAGTCTTCAACGACCTTACGGACCGCAGAGAAAATGTTACGCATTGGCTCCCCTAAATTTTCACGTCTATGCGCCGTCAACAATACCACTCGGCGATTGGCATAGTCGATTTGATTAAGCGCTTCATCTTCAAATTTATAATCTGGGCGAATGACCTCAATCAACGCGTCTATAACCGTATTGCCGACCTGATAAATGCTTTCAGCAGATACGCCTTCGTTGATTAGATTTTGAACGTTGCTTTCAGTCGGTGAAAAATGAAGTGTTGCCAAACGGCCTGTCAGGCTGCGGTTGAGTTCTTCAGGGAATGGCGAATATAAGTCAAAACTTCTAAGACCTGCTTCAACGTGTCCTACTTTTGTATGACTATAAAAGGCAGCAAGCGAAGCTGCAAATGTCGTTGTTGTATCACCGTGAACAAGAATCATATCCGGTTTAGTTTCGTGAATAATACCTTCTAGCCCTTTTAAAACTTTACATGTAATATCGCTAAGGGTTTGACCGTGCGCCATAATGTCTAGGTCATAATCCGGGCGAATCTTATAGAGCTCTAAAACCTGGTCGAGCATTTCTCTATGCTGTGCGGTGACGCAGACGATAGATTCTATTGCTTCCTCGGCCTCAAGCGCTTTAACCACAGGGGCCATTTTGATTGCCTCTGGTCGCGTGCCGAAAATTGACATGACTTTGATTTTCTTCATTTCAAGTCCTCCTGATTTTCCTCGCTGTCTTCACTCGGTTTTTCTATTGTTCGATTAATCGGAACTAAAATGAGCATTGCTGCTGAAAAAATAGTTACCGCCATAATGGCAAAATTACCTTGAATCAACAAAATACCACTGACCCCAAGGAGCATACTGATGAGATACATCATCATAACCGCTGTCTTTTGATCAAAGCCCAGTTTCAAGAACCTATGATGCAAGTGACCCTTATCCGCTTCCATGATTGGCTTTTTATTGATAGCCCTTCTTAATATTGCAAAGGTCGTATCGAAAATTGGGACACCCAGCGCCATAATTGGGGCTGCAAATACGATAAAAGTCGCTCCTTTAATGGAGCCGTCTATCGAGGTGGCGGCTAATATAAAGCCTAGGAACAGTGAACCCGTGTCCCCCATGAATATCTTTGCTGGGTTGAAGTTATAAGGCAAGAATCCTGCGCAAGCCCCTACAATTGCCAAGGTAACCAGTGCAGTTTCGGATCTGCCATTGATAATAGCAACATATGCCAGCGACGCCGCTGCAATGGTTGAAATACCTGCCGCAAGACCGTCAAGTCCATCAATCAGGTTAACCGTATTGGTAATGCCGACAATCCAAAATATTGTCATCGGCAAACTCATAAAGCCAATGTCTACAATTTCAGAAGGTCTAATATAGTTCGTTAAAAAGTCGATCCGGATGCCACTGTAGTATAAAATGCCTGCCGCAAGAATCTGAGCTGCTAGCTTTACTTTAGCCGAAATAGGCTTAAGGTCGTCTACAATGCCCGCTGCCACTATCACCAGAGATCCCAGTACCAAACCTACTTCTCTAACGCCAGACATACTGTTGAGACTCAGGTAAGTCACCATGAAAGCAACATAGATAGCAATACCGCCTAGTCGTGGAATAGGCGTTTTATGCACGCGTCGATTGTCTTTAGGTACGTCGATAGCACCAATTTTGTGAGCCAGTTTAATGACCAGCGGCGTCATAGCATAGCTGATTGCAGCTGCTATAATGACAGGTAAAATAAAATTATACAAGGTGTACACCCCTATCCTTACGTTTGTTTTTTAAATGATTATGTAGCAACTGAATATTTTTCAGTTCATTATGATTTTACCATGTATCGGTCATTTAGCAAGAAATGAAAACACTTTGTAACCTTTGGACACACTTTATTAAGGTCCTAGTAACCGAGTTGTTCCACCAAAGAATCATCATGCTCAATCCATTCCTGAGTCTGTATGACCCGGTAATTGTCACCCTCATCTCGAATAATGACTCGTTCTATGCCCGCATTGAGAATCATGCGCTTACACATGGCACAGGAATTAGCGTTTTCAACCAGTGTACGGGTTTCATACTCCTCGCCGACTAAGTATAAGTCAGCACCTATCATATCCCGTCTCGAAGCTGAAATAATTGCATTTGCTTCTGCATGAACCGAGCGACAAATTTCATATCGCTGGCCTCTTGGTACGTTCCGTCTGCTTCTTTCACAATAACCAAGGTCTATGCAGTTTTCTCTGCCTCTAGGCGCGCCCGTATAGCCCGTCGCTATGATTTCATCGTTATTGACGATAATGGCACCATAGTTTCTTCTCAGACAGGTTCCACGCTTTAGGACTGTCTGAGCAATATCTAGATAATAGTTCATTTTGTCTCTGCGCATCGGCTGATAACCTCCCTATTTTAAAGAATCGAGTAGGAGGCTGACGATTAATTCGTCAGCCGTCCTCTCACACCACCGTACGTACCGTCCGGTATACGGCGGTTCGTTAAACTAACTGTACTTTCTTGTA
>JBGSUZ010000193.1:0-6472 GCA_041753235.1 Acidaminobacteraceae bacterium | reverse complement strand
ATCTAAGAAAATGACAGCTGGGTTTGCCTTAATCTCCTTAATGACCTTACTACTTGGTTTTTTCTCGCTCAAAAGTGTGAGCACACTCAATCAAGAACTAGAACGCATAGCACTTGATCGTTTGCCAAGTGTCCAAGCTATACTAACTCTGGCAGAGGCACAGGCCGCGTCGGATGCAGCACAAAAAATGCTCCTGCAAAGAAATTTGGACGAAGAAGAACAAATGGCACAGATTAGTTTGATTGAAGAGGCCGCGATACGCTATGACGGCGCTTGGAGTAATTATGCACTGCTCAATCACAGCGATGAAGAACAGGAAATGCTAAATGAACTATCAGCAATTTGGTTAAAATGGACGGAAGAAAGTGCGTTATTTATGACGCTTTTACAAACCTATCAGGAAGCGCCGACAGATACCAATTACAATGCCATGTCAGATCAACTTTTGATAAACGTACAGTCTGCATATCAAGGGTCTCATCAATGTTTGGGAGAATTGTCTCAAGTCATTCTTTCATCTGCTGAGGATGAGCAGATGCTGTCAGCAGATGAAAGTCAGCGCGTCACCACACTTCTTTTAACAGCGGTAGGTATTAGTTTTATACTTTCTCTCGTTTTGGGATTAATGCTTAGAAAGTCTGTTGTAACACCACTCAAGAAGCTAAGTGTTGAATTTCAAAGACTTTCAGCAAATGGTGGTGACTTGACAAAACTAGTGCCAATTCATACCAAAGATGAAATGGGGACCATGGCAGCTTATGTCAATGCGTTTATAGAAAAGATACGTATAATGATTATTGAGACAGCGAATGAAGGTACGGCTATGGGAGAGACAGCCATCGAAACAAGGGTTGAGTTAGAAGCCAACAATGAAGCACTAGCAGATATAACCGCTGTAACTGAGGAGTTGTTGGCTGGGATGCAGCAAACTGCGGCTTCGACTCAGGAGGTTAAAGAGACTGTTTTAGAAATGGATATAGTCGTCAAAAATCTTAGGAGACATGCTGAAGACTGTCATCAATTTTCAGTAGGAAGTGCTCAGAAGGCAATGCTTATCAACGAACAGGCTAGTCAAAGCAAAGTCACAGCCCTCGAAGTGTTTGGTGACAGCAAGCGCATGGTTGAAACAGCCATTCATGAAACACAAGCAGTTAAGAAAATTCATTTACTCTCAGAAGGCATTTCAGATATTTCAAGACAAACAAACTTACTTGCCCTAAATGCGGCGATAGAAGCGGCGAGGGCGGGTGATGCGGGTCGTGGCTTTGCGGTAGTTGCCGCTGAAATTAGAAGTCTGGCAGATGCTTCTCAAGGCAGGATTGTTCAAATCCAGCAGGTGACACATACAATTGATGCCGCTGTCAGCAGGCTTGTGAGTGCTGCAGAGGGAATGGTTGGTTTTATTGAGCAGCGGGTTATTAAAGATTATGCCGCTATTGGAGATGCCGGTGAAGCTTACCTAAAAGATGCGGATTATTATAGACAAATGGCAGAGGAAATTCGGCTAGTATCAGAAACAATGAATTTGTCCTTTGTGAATGTACTGGATCAAATGTCTCAAATTACTGAAGCAACAGTTGAGGCTCGTGAAGCAACTCAAGTGATTACTGAGAAAAACCAACTTGTATCTGAACAAGGAAGGAAGGCTTACATGAAGTCTGAAGCCATTGCAGTACGTTCCTTTAATTTAATCAATCAACTCTCACAGTTTCATACAGCCGATGAAGAAATAGCTGAAAATTCAGATGTGTCAAATTAAATACAACGATACATTTTTAGGTGTCGCTTTATTGTTTTTTGTGGTAAGATTTCTGAAGGGAAAAAAATAGGAGTGTTAATTATTATGAATTTAGGAATCGTACTAACTTTAGCTTCACCTTATACAGTTGCTTTAATTGTGCCTTTGATTCTTTGGAAGGCACTTAAAAATGAATATAGAGTCTATGCAACGCCCTATAATTTATCATTGGTAGGGCTATTTATTTGAGCGCTAATTTCAGGGGTGCTTAACCGCTCTTGGCTGTCATTATTTGGTTCTAGTGTATTTTTAATCTATTTATTGATAACGGTTTATTTTCAAAATGAAATGGGACAGGATTCAGTTATAGAGAATTTTCTAAGAAAAATGCACAAGTTTTCATTGATAGCTGCGGGTCTTGGCATTGTTGAAAAATTAGCCTCGTTATTCTCAGACATGACATGGATGTCCGAGTTTTTCTGGAGTCCAACTTATATACCAAGCAAAGAAGCTTATAGAATCTATGCGACCTTTGGCAACCCTAATGTTGCTGGCGATTGGTTTGCCTTGTTGACGTTAGTAAGTGTTTACTTCTTGGAACAATCCCCATACAAGAAGAAAGGATTTTATGCCGCGACCATGGGTATATTTATTACAGCACTGCTCTTTACAGGTTCCAAGGGGTCTATAATTGGCCTAATTGGCGGCTTGATTGTCTTTGCTATTTTCAGCAAGAAAAGTAAAACTAAGTGGGTTGTTGGCTTTACAATTCTAGCCATTGTTGCAGCTGGGTTGTTGTTACCTGAGCTTAATCGACCATCGAATTATAGAAATGCGATTTGGCTTAAGAGCCTTATGCTATACAAACATCACCCGATGTTTGGTGTCGGCCTTATAGGTATTTATGACCGAATTGGTGAAATACACAGCCACAATGTGTGGATATCACTTTTAGGTATGCTGGGAATAGGTGGTTTTGGCCTTTATTTAGGTATGAAATTATACTTGTATAACTGTTTGCTAAAACTCAAAGCAGTTGGCTGTAGGTTGTTGCCATTATTAGGTGCTGTACAAGCGTTGGTAGTCGCCCATGGGACAGTCGATTTTACATTGATGACACCTCAAGGTGGCGTGATGTTTATTGCAGCTTCTGGCATTATTTGTGGTTTGGTGAGACCTTATGAGCAGTATAAATCAATACCGCTGAAAGTGCCAAGTATTCCAAGATACAATAAATTGCCTAGTTCTTATGAGCTTTATCAAAAGATTAAGGCAGAGAGTCATCACTAAATAAATTAAGTGTTTTTAGGGTATAGGAAGCTCAGACGGATGTGTCTGAGCTTTTTTTAGTTTTTGAGCATTGACAATTAAATAAATTAAGAACAAAATACGAGTAAGTACTCACTTAATTTTAATTAGGAGCGTGAAGTCATGGCAACTCGAAAACGAAAAAGCGAAGAAACCGAAGCACGAATCATGGAGGCGGCGCTAAAGTTATTTTCTGAGCAGGGTTACTCAGGGACACCAACTAGCCAAATTGCAACGGAAGCAGAGGTTTCAGAGGGCACTATCTTTAAGTATTTTCCTAAAAAAATTGATTTGCTTAGACAGGTTCTATATGGGTTTTTAGACCGATACAGCGCACAAATAGTACTAAATCCACTTGAAAAAATATTTGAGCTACATAAGCAGGACTCGCCTGAGGTGTTGCTAAGGGCAATTATAAATGACCGAATTGCAATGTTTGAGAAAATGGATGTTTTTCTAAAGGTGCTATTGACTGAAATGCAGTATCATCCGGAATTAAAAGACATATTTATCGAAAAAGTACTTGCTGGTGCTATGGATTTTGGTGAAAAGATTTTTAAACATTTTCAGGAGAGGGGCTATTTTAGACCACTGCCTTCGATACTGCCTATTCGCAGCTTTATAGGTGCGGTTGCAATGATGGTGATTCAGAGAAAGCTTGCACCTGAACTTGTAAAAGAACCAATGAGCAGAGATGAGGAAATAGATCAAGTAATCGATATCTTTTTGTATGGTGTGATGAAAGCGGGTGGCACAGGTGAAAATTAGAAAGCATATTGCAGTAGGTGGTCTTATTCTAACAATTTTCTTAAGCGGTTGTGCGACAAAACCTGAACGACTTATTCTGACGGGTAGTGTAGAAGGCAAAAACTATGATGTGGTAGCGCAAATGACGGGAACCGTTACCGCTATTTATGCAGCAGAAGGCGACGAAGTTAAAACTAAAATGCAGTTAGCTCAAATCGATGATAGAGACTTAAAATTAAAACGAGATAATTTAGAGTTGCTTCGTCAAATTGCAGAACTTAGGTATCAAGACTTAAAAAACGGTAACAGCAAAGCTTTGATAAGACAAGCCATTGCTAACCGAGATCAAATTAAGGCGCAATTGTCAGGTTCACAAAAAGAAATTGATTATTTAAACGGGCAGTTAATAGATGCAAAGGATCTGCTTGCTAGCGGCGCGAGTACTAAGCAACAGGAGACGGAACTTCAAAGAGCACTAGACAAAGAACTTGCTAGACAACAAACGCTTAAAGAACAGTTAAAATCTGCTCAGGAAGGGCTAAATTTGACGTTAGAGGGTGCTGTTACAGAGCAGTTAAAGCAAGGTTTGTTAGAAATTCAAATTAAAAATAATGAAATTTCTCAAATGGATTTAACAATTGAAAAAACAAAAGCGTTGTCACCTCAGACAGGAATTGTTCAAAGCGCTAACTACGAAGTGGGTGAATCAGTAATAGCAGGTCAAAAAATGTTCAGTATTATAGACCCGAGTGTACTGGAGCTCAAAGTCTTTGTAAATGAGCGAAACTTGTCATTGGTGAAGTCTCAAATGAAGGTGGCTATAAGCGGCGATTATAATTCCGACAAGCCTATAACCGGAACTGTGGACTATATTGCAACAGAGGCGGAATTTACGCCGAAAAACATCGAATCAAAGGAAAGCAAACAGGAAATGGTCTACGAAGTACGAATTCGGATACAGGACACAAGCGGTCTTATTAAACCTGGCATGTATTTGGATGCGGACTTTGGAGTGGATGAGAATGAACAGTGAATGGATTATTGACTTAGAAAGTATTTCGAAGAGCTTTGGGAAGCATCAGGCGGTCAAAAATGTAACTTTGAAGGTCAAAAGGGGTAAAATATATGGCTTATTAGGACCTAATGGCGCTGGCAAGTCAACGACAATCCGTATGATATGTGGTGTTCTAAAGCCAACATCAGGCAAAGCTTTTGTAGATGGTATGGACGTCTACAAGGATGCGGAGCGCATTAAGTCTCACATTGGCTACATGTCTCAAAAATTCAGTCTTTACGATGATTTGACGGTTATGGAGAATTTAAAATTTTATGCAAGTCTATATGGTATATACGGTAAAGAACGCAAGGAACGTATAAGTCAGTTGATTGATATGGCGGGGATTCGTGGTCGTGAAAATCAATTGGCAGGTCAGCTTTCAGGCGGATGGAAGCAGAGGCTGGCGCTGAGTTGTGCACTTATTCACAAACCAAGTTTGCTCATTTTAGATGAACCAACAGCGGGTGTTGACCCTGTAGCACGGCGTATTTTTTGGGAGTTGATTTTTAAGTTAGCCGCTCAGGGGATTACTGTTTTGGTTACAACGCATTATATGGACGAGGCAGAAAGCTGTGACCAAGTCGCCTTTATTTTTAATGGTGAAAAGATTGCAGAAGGGACACCGAAAGAGTTGATTGAAGAATTAAATGCCAAGAATTTAGAGGATGTGTTTATTCACTATGTTGAAAAGACAACGGGTCAGAGTGTCATGAGCTCCTTTAAAGCTTTGCGGTTTTTAACGGAAAGTGAAGGAGGGCAGGCAGATGAATAGCAGACGGTTCTTTACAGTTATTTGGAAGGAGTTCCTACATATTAAGCGGGATCCACCAAGTGTTGCCATGTCTTTGATGATGCCAATTATTTTTACCATCATTTTTGGGTATGCGGTCACAACGGATGTAAACCATGTACCAATGGCTTTGCTAGACAATGACCATACCGTTGAAAGCAGGGCACTGACGAAGAAGTTTTTAAATGCAGATTACTTTGTACTTGAAGCAGCGGTCAACAATCAGCATGACATTGAAAAAATGATGGATGAAGGAAAAATTAAAGCGGCACTGCTTATTCCTGACGGGTATAGCCGTTCTTTACAAAAGGGTACAAAGCCAGAAACTTTGCTTATTATTGATGGTACAGACCCGAATATTGCTCGGACAGCGCTGCAATATGGGACACTCATTTCAAATGTCTATCAAATGACGACTGTAAATGGTGAGTTTGAGCTTCCGCAAATGAAAACGCGTGTGTGGTATAACTCTAACTTGGAAAGTTCCAAGTTCATAGTGCCGGGTTTAATCGGGCTAATCATGCAAAATATTACCATTATGTTGACGGCTTTTGCCATGGTTAGGGAAAAGGAAAGAGGAACAATTGAGCAACTGATGGTGTCCCCACTTCGGCCTTGGGAATTGGTACTGGGGAAAATGGTGCCTTATATTTTGATTGGTTCCATGGACTTTATCATTGCGCTTTGGTTTGGGACTTGGCTGTTCCATGTGCCAATAAGGGGCAGTCTCGGTTTACTTTTGATACTGGGCTTCGGTTTTGTTATTTGTGCGCTAGCAATAGGCATGCTTATTTCCACAAAGGCAAAAAATCAGCTTCAGGCGATGCAGATG
>JBGSUZ010000192.1:0-1774 GCA_041753235.1 Acidaminobacteraceae bacterium | reverse complement strand
TGCTCCAAACGACAGAAGAACCAGTGGAAGAACCAGCGGAAGAAATGATTATCGAGGAAGTTGTGAGTGCTACGGCAGCATCGTTTAAATCCCTAGAATCTGAAGCATTTCATCTTGAGCGAATTCCACCTAAAAAATTGACAGATGCAGAGATCACGTTGAAATTTGACTACCATTTCATGGTCAATGGCAGACCAATTGAAGTCAAAGATCGAAAAAACCCAATGATTTACGTAGATATTTTTGATTACATTAATTTTGATCTTAAACAGGCAAAAGGCATGTTGGATTTGAAACTCAATGGCAATCGTGCAAAATATACAGACGAAATTAGGACGGGTGACGTGATTGAGATTAATTGGAGGTAATTAAATTGGAGCGTAATGTATTATTTGAAAGACATGTAACGTGTCCAGTGTGTATGTTTGAATTTGACACCATGAAGATGCACAGCAATGGGCCTAAGGTGCTTAAGCGAGAACCAGACTTTTACACGACCTATGTGGGTGAAAATCCAATTTACTATGCGATTCAAGTTTGTCCAAATTGCGGCTATGCAGCTTTTGAAAAGGATTTTAAAGAAGTTAAGGACGAAGTACGTACAGTCATTTACGAAAAGATTTCTAAACAGTGGAATCAACGGAATTTCAGCGGCATGAGAAATACTCAGGACGCACTTGACACTTATAAGTTAGCCCTTCTTTGTTATACATTGACGAAGGCCAGCAATTTAACGATAGGTAAAATTACGATGCGTATTGCTTGGATTTACAGAGAATTAGGCGACCCTAAGGAAACGGAATTCTTAAAATTTACAGTAAGTTATTTTGAAAAGGCTTTCACAACAGAGAGCGTGATAGAAGATGTTGAGGAAGAAATAACAATCCTCTTCCTATTAGGCGAATTCCATCGTCAATTGGGCAACTTAAAGGAAGCGGTGCAGTGGTTTACCAAGGCCCTTGAAATACCAGAAATTAAGAAAAAACGACACTTAGAGCAACGTGTCAGAGCTCAGTGGTCACTTGTATCTGATGCCTATCGTGCAGCGAAGGAGTGATATTTATGATTATTACAACCACAGAACGTGTTGCCCCTTATGAAGTTACAGAAACCCTTGGCACCGTTAAAGGCAGCTGTGTTATGTCTAAAAATATAGGGCACGACCTGTTGGCAGGTCTTAAAACCATAATTGGCGGCGAAATATCTGACTACAGAGACATGTTAGAAGATGCGAGGGTATTATCAGAAAAGCGCATGGTTGCAGAGGCTCAAAAAATGGGTGCAGATGCAGTCATTGCCGTTCGATTTGCCTCGTCCTCAGTTATGCAAGGTGCTGCTGAAATTCTTGTTTACGGAACAGCAGTTAAGCTTAGCAAGCAGGTGAGCAATGGGTAAAATTGCACTGATGACAGGTGGGGCCAGAAGTGGTAAAAGTACCTATGCAGAAAACTATCTGGCCCAGCGTTATGAGCGTGTAAGCTATATTGCAACCGCAATCCCTTTTGACGATGAAATGCGTCTCAGAATTGCCAAGCATCAAGCTCAGCGACCTAGCCACTGGCAAACCTATGAAGCTTATAAAGACTTAGACCAATTAGTGGGGACTATTGACCAATCAGCAGAAGCATGCCTTTTAGACTGCTTGACCATTATGGTTACAAACTTCATGATGGACGCAACCAATATCAACTGGGACAAACCAGATCCACAGGCGGTTAATCAGTTGCAAACAGAAGTGCTCACTGCGGTTGAATTATTGCTAAAAACCTTAAAA
>JBGSUZ010000191.1:0-13903 GCA_041753235.1 Acidaminobacteraceae bacterium | reverse complement strand
TATTAATCAGGTTCTTGATGAGGCGCCGGGTATAACAAAAAATGTTAATCAAATTTCGGGTGAAGTTTCTCACTTTATGGAAGCCTTCCACGGTACAATCGACAATGTGGCAGACACCTCCGAGGAAGTCACTGGTACGTTTAAAGACAATAATGAATTAGTGGGTCAAATTTCATCTGTGTTTAAAATTTTGGCAACTATTAAAGAAGGTTTAGACCGACTTCTCAACAAAAATAACAATGCATAAAAAATCTTTGTAATTATTCGCCAATTAACAATTTTTTCTTGTCAATTGGCGTTTTTTTTTATATATTAATATACATTAAAGATTAGTTTTGTAAATATAGGGTAAATAATTCCTTGAGTTGAGTAGACATTGTAAAAAAAAGAAAAATTTTTTCCAAAAAATTTGTTAATTTAGGTTGACTTTAATTTACAGTGTTGGTACTATCTAATTAGGCGAAAATTGTCGAAAATTGTCTAGAAAAACTCACAAAGGAGAATGGATCAATATGAAATCAACAGGTATTGTAAGAAAAGTAGACGAATTAGGTAGAGTTGTTATTCCAATCGAACTTAGAAGAACCCTTAGCATTGGCGAAAAAGACGCTTTGGAAATCTTCACAGAGGGCGACACAATCATCCTTAAAAAATACGAGCCAGCTTGTATCTTCTGTGGTCAAGCTAAAGGCGTTAGAAACCTCAAAGGCAAAAACATCTGTCCAGAGTGCATCAGCGAAATCGGTGGCCTCTAGGAATTAGTTTTTCCATAACTTTTGTAACCGAAATACTATTGCAAAAGAATTTAAGCCAACTCATCTGAGTTGGCTTTTTATTGTACTTTTTTGTCAATTACCGTATATTTATGTTTATATGCTGACTTTTATTAAAGTGAAATCGCCACCTGATACACTTCTTTTTTAGGCAGTTCCCGTCGCTTTGCCACAAGAACTATCGCTTCTTTTTTACTAACGCCCTGCGCTAAATGCATTTGCAACTCCTCTTCAATGCTGAGGCTATCCATCGGATTTTCAACCATCGGTGCTTGACCTTCAAACCCGCCTAGAATGACAACAAACTCACCCCTCGGATCATTAGCCTCAAAATAAGCACTCACCGTTTCTAAACTCCCGCGTTGAAAATTCTCATACCGTTTGGTTAACTCTTTGCAAACCGTCACCTTGCGCTCACTGCCGAAAATGAGCTGAGCATCTTTTAAAAACTCCTTCAGTCGATGAGGTGCTTCATAGAAAATCAATGTTCTTGAGTCATACTGAAGACTCTCAAAATACTTTTTCCGCACCTTGCTATTGCGGTCAACAAATCCTTCAAAGGCAAAGCGTCTTGTAGGCAGTCCCGAAAGAACCAGTGCGTGAACCGCAGCAACCGGCCCATCTACACAGACCATCTCTATGCCTGCCTCAATAGCCAACTGCACCAAATCTTCTCCAGGATCAGAAATACCCGGCATGCCCGCATCAGATACCAGTGCAATGTTTTTCCCCGCCAGAAGTTTTTCTATCAGTTGAGGTCCCACTTTCATTCGGTTATGTTCATGGTAACTGACCAGCGACTTTTCAATCTCTAAGTGATTCAAAAGCTTCAAACTGTGCCGAGTGTCCTCCGCTGCGACCAAATCCACAGACTTTAAGGTCTTAACCAGTCTGAAGGTGACGTCATCCAAATTGCCTATTGGGGTACCACAAATGTAGAGTATCCCCGGCTTTATTTCTGTCGCAACTGATTCTGATTCGACTGGTTCTTCCGTCGCCTTTTTCTTTTTAGCCATCGATAGACCCCCTCTTACCAAATACATCTATTTGAGCATTGCCATAAATCTCGTAAATTTCCTTGGTATAATCTCCATCATCCTCATAGACAATCAGCGGGTCGTGGAACTTCAGCTCCGGTTTGCCACTGCGTACACCCTTAATCAGCATGATATTTGGTTTCTTGTGACGGGTTGGCTGAACTAAGCGTATTTCCTTAGGTTCCAATTTATACCGTCTCATAAAGCTCACAATGTCCACCAGGCGCATTGGACGGTGCACCATGTAGAAACTCCCACCCGGTTTTAACATCGCGGCAGAAACCCGTATAACGTCTTCTAGCGTGCAGAGCACTTCATGTCTCGAGATATGTTTTAAGTCTACTTCATTTGGTATCCCTTGGTTACCACCCATATATGGTGGATTGGTCACAACCACATCTACACTGGATTTTTCAAAATAGCGGTCATAAGCCTTCAAATTATCACATATAATCTCTATCCGATCCTCAAGATCATTTAGCAAAACGCTGCGTTTTGCCATATCCGCCATCGATTCCTGAACTTCAAATGCCGTTATTTTAGAAGCCTTCGTCTTTGCGCTCAGTAAAATAGGAATAATACCAGTGCCAGTGCCCAGTTCTACTACTGAAGCACCCTCTTTAACTTTGGCAAAATCGCTAAGCAGTACTGCATCTATACCAAAGCAAAAACTCTCTGGATTTTGAATAATCTTTAATCCATTGAGCTGCAGGTCATCCACTCGCTCGTGTTCCTTTATCACTTGTTCCATGTGTATACTCTCCTATACAAACAAAGAGAGGCTCAAATTAAATGAGCCTCCACTAATATCACTTATCTAAGCGTCTTTGCTTTAAAGTCGCTTATTCTTGCTGGTCTGAAGGTTTGCCCGCGACATTCTGTCCGCCTTCTCTTGGCTTGCGATCTCTACTCTGAGGTGGTCGCTGCTTTCGAAATGGCTTTTCACTGACATTGCCTCTATTTTCTTTAGGAACTTGAGCCATTTCCTTGTTCGCCATGGCCATCTGATCCTGTGCTTTTCTATCGAGTTCGCCGTTGAAATCCTCCAGCGATTTTTTTGCTTTTTTATCTGGACGTGGTCGGTACTTTTTATCAAAACCACTCTTCTTATTTTCGTGCTGATTATTGTTTCTATTATCACCCGATGATTTCTCAGAGGCATTCCCCGAATGATCAGCAGTCGCCACTGTTTTGGCAAAGCTCTTTGCACGTTGATTCGCATCTACCTGAGCTGCTTCAGACAATGGTTCTCTGTTTGGTTTGCGGTTATTGGTACTAGGGCGCTTGTTATCCCCTTTACAGCCGCACTTTTTATTATTGCAGGCCTTTTGCTTCACATCGCCGTCCAAATCTTCAAGGAAGGCTTTTGGAATTTCATCGTTGCAATCAAGGGTTAAATCTTCTGATTCCTCGCTGTGAGCAGATTTTTTAAGAATGCCTTTAATCTGATCTTTCTTAAAAGTCACCACATCTTCTCCAAGCTCAGGATTATCTTCCCTGTCCTTGACGATCAATCTGACCTTTACTGCTTCAAGTAAAATGTTAGTATCAAAGACCACTGCTGGTCCCTCTTCTGTCAGTACGCGGTCGCCCCGATTTGGCATGCCTTTTCGAAGCGCCAAATAAGTGTCATGCTCGTATTTGAGACAGCACATGAGTCTGCCACAGATTCCGGAAATTTTAGTAGGGTTCAGAGACAAATTTTGATCTTTAGCCATTTTGATAGATACAGGCGCAAAATCCCCTAACCAATTGGCACAGCAAAGACCAACGCCGCAAGGCCCAATCCCATTGACCATTTTTGCTTCATCCCTGACGCCAATTTGTCTCAGTTCAATTCGAGTCTTGAAGACCGATGCCAAATCTTTGACCAGCTCTCTAAAGTCTATGCGACCATCCGCTGTAAAATAAAAGACAACCTTATTATTGTCAAACGTGTATTCCACGTCTATTAATTTCATATCCAATCCATGAGCTCTAATTTTCTCTTCACAGATTTTAAAAGTGTCACCGTTCTTTTCTTTGTTTTCTTGATGGACCTTCACATCTTCGGTGCTTGCAATTCTAAGCACTTTTTTAAGCGGAGAGACAATCTCCTCTTCTGATACTTCACGCTTGCCAATGACTACATGTCCAAATTCAATGCCTCTTGCCGTTTCGACAATGACATTATCTTCTTTTTGTATATCTAAATGATCAGGATCAAAATAGTAGATCTTGCCCGCTTTTTTGAATCTGACCCCAACAACGGTTATCATAATTGACCTCCTGTAAGTTTAAGCAGCATTGCCTCCGCCACCAATGGGTGGTTGGCATTCGCGCCAATGGCCTTTTTCGCCCCTTCGACAATTTCTATATAAAGAGGTACCTGCTGAACTTCCATATATCGGCTGAGACCCTCAAAAGTCTCTGTCACCTCTTTCGTAAATCTCAGAGGTGAGTCGGGATGGTATTTGAGCAACAGTGTATCTCTATACCATATTATCATCAAATCCATAAAAGAGATAGTGGAAACTTTGTCGGCTAAATAGGGGTCTATCCGTTCAAAAGCCTTTAGTGTATCCCCCTCATGAAGGGCACTCAGACAGAGAAGTGCAGCCTCACGCATTTGGTAAAAATCGGGCGTTGTCAATAGTTTGAGCGCTGTTCCAATCGCACCATCCGCATAAAGTGCCGCTAAATGTGAGGCCTCTAAATCGTATCCATTAGTTACTAACCACTGCTCCATAAGATCAGCTGGTATTCGATTAAAACTAAGTCGTTGAAGTCTAGAGAGCACCGTTGGCAATAGTGCATCTTTATTCTCACTGATAAATAAAATCAATACATGCCCCGGCGGTTCCTCTACAATTTTCAAAATTCTATTTTGAGCACGAACCGTCATTAAATCTGCCTGATCTACAATAACGACCTTCGTCTCTGACTCAAAAGGCTTGAGTTGAACAAATTCCTGAAAACTTTCTAACTGTTTATCCTTAATAGAAAGACCATCTGGCTCAATATACAGATAGTCAGGATGGTTTTCCGAATCAAACTGTACGCAGGAAGGACAAATGCCACAGGCATTCTCACCCTTGCCGCAAAGTACGGTTTTTGCCAGCGCTAAAGCCACCTGCTTCTTACCAATGCCGCCGCGCCCATCAAAAAGATAGCCATGAGCTAGCTGATGGCTGGCTATGGCTTTTTGTAAAATTTGTATTTGTCTCTCATGACCAATAATGGCATCAAAATTCATAGTGAACTCCCTTAAAACTTAAAGTGGGAAGCCACGTCAAGCACAAAGACCGTAGCGCCTCCGACAGTAACCTCCATCGGCATGGTCATAAAACCGCTAGCTTCAGACATCATCGCTGAACTAGCTGTAATTTCCTTGCGCACTTTACAGTTTTCTTTAATTTTCTCAAGCACCTGTTCTACCAAACCAGCTTCTACACCTATTAACAAGGTTGTATTGCCAGATCTCAAAAAACCGCCCGTTGAGGCAAGTTTTGTAACGCCAAATTTCGATTCACTGAGTGCTAATACCAAATCATGCGCGTCTTCATCATGAACAATAGCCACTACTAATTTCATAAAAACACCTCCATTATTTCACCGAGCCTAGTTTTTGAAGAGGCCAAAGTCTTACGAGTACCTTGCCCACCAAATCCTTCTCCTGAATCAAGCCAACCATATCACTGCGGCTATCAAGACTCACCGCCCGATTGTCACCCATCATGAAATACTGACCCTCTGGAATCTTTTGAACATACACCTCACCCACATTTTCACTGCTGACGTGTATATTCTGTTCCACTTCGCCATTTATTTTAACTATACCATCTTTTACCTCAATTGAATCACCCGGAAGGCCAATAACCCGTTTTATCAAGGTCTTCTGCGTATTCTTGCCGACAAATAACTTTTGAACCACGTTAAGCGATGCAATATCGTCTTCCGTCAGCGTCAGTTTGGACTTAAATGAAACAATATCGCCACGCTCGACTGAATGTGTTTTTTGAAGTAGCAGAACGTCTTTTTCAATTAAAGTAGGATACATAGAAGTGCTATACACCACCGTCGTCCCAAAGAACATTTTAAATACAAAAACAACCACAAGGGCAACTGCAAAGGACTTCAACCATTCTAATAATTCTTTTTTCATTGTTTACACTCCTTATGTACTTTATTTAAATTGCTTATGCTGATAGTGAACTCTTTTATTATATTCTTTTTTGACAAAATTGACAAAATACTATATTAAAACTTTTATCTGCTGTTCCGTAACCCCCAACACCTTATGCCCTTGAGCTAGGTAAGAACTTATTATCTCAATGTGAGCCCCTGAAATGCGCTCACCGGGGCAGAGTATTGGCACGCCCGGCGGGTAAGGAATCACCCATTCTGCAACTAAATATCCTTCAGCACGCTCTAATGCCATCGCCTGCTTTTCCCTCATCTCTGCCTCTGTCGGCAATACCACCAACTCAGAACGCAACTGCAACAAACCATCTTTAACCTGCTCAAGCGGCAGTGCCTCTACTCCCGACATTTCCTGGGAAATAGCCTTTAAAGCCTCTTCTAACCGATGAAAATCCTCTACCGTATTGCTAATGCTCGCCATGAGCAGCACATGAGAATAAAGCGCATATTCACTTTGAACCCCATGACGCCTCAGTGCCTCGTCTAACCCATAACCATCTAGACCTAATCCTTGACCGCTAAGGCATAGCTTCGTTTGGTCAAAATGCCAAACCAATGACTTCGGCAGTGTCGTCTCATCCCAAAACTCAAACCCTAAAGCTCTACCCTTTGTTTTAACCGCTTCAATCCTTGGCAGCAACATTGCCATGGTTTCCTTGCCATTGCTCACGCCGTAACCAATCGCCTCATCTATGGAACTAAGCAGTACATAAGAAGGACTCGACGACTGGAAAATCGTCAAGTAATGGGCGATTTGATCCCTACAGGCTCGTTCAGAACCGATGTGAAGTATCGCTGTCTGCGTCATAGCAGGCATGGTCTTATGAAGACTCTGTACCACCACATCCGCCCCAAAACTCAGCGTAGAAGGTGGTAGCGACTCAGACAACCATAAATGAGCACCATGGGCCTCGTCCACCAATAGCTGAACCCCTTTAGCCGCCGTCAATTTTCTTATTTTGGGCAAATCTACACAGGCACCACTATAGGCTGGATAGGTGCAGACGACCGCTTTAATGTCTGCGTGGTCTGCTAACACTTGCTCAAGCGCCTCCGCATCCATTCCAATAATCAATCCCGTCTCAGAATCCACCTTCGGCATTATATAGACAGGGTGTAACCCCCCCAGACTCACCGCTTGATGAATCGATCTATGCGCATCTCTTGAAATAACTACTTTTTCGCCTCTTCGCACCGTCCCCATAATCATCGCCATAATGCCACAGGAAGAACCGTTGACAAGCAAAAAACTTTCCTTTGCCCCATAGGCCGCCGCTGCCCGCTTCTTAGCTTCCAGCAATATCCCTTCTGGGTCATGTAAATTGTCCGCCCCTGGAATTTCTGTTGTGTCTATGTCCCAGAAGCTTTTAAACCCTTCTTTTAAACCGCTGCCACCATATTTGTGACCCGGCATGTGAAAAGAAACCCTATCTTCTCTTCTCAGGGCCTCTAGGGCCTCTCGCAGACTTTCCATTCTCTCTACGCTCCTTTACCTGTTGGGGACGCTGAACCTTTTTAGGCGGTTGAGGGTGTTGAGCCTTTTTAGACGGTTTTGGCATTTTACGCCGCGTCCGTATAACCGCCAACTTGGGCTTCATCTTACGCTGTCGCCTATTGTGGAAGCTTGCATCCTTATTCAGGTCAATAAAAAAGCCCATAAAAATGCCAAATACCAACAATCCACCCACAACCAATATGCCAATTTGAAAATACGCCATACGCCACCTCATACAATCTATTTAGGAATTCCAGAGCTTTCAGGCTCCTATTATTTCGATGTAATGAATCTAAATCATAGCCCCCTATTTTCCTAATGTTATAAGGCAAAACTCGGGCATCTCCTAACCATAAACGGCAGTTTTACTGCTATAATAATTCTAACACAGAAACCTAGGGAGGACTCATATGCTTTCAAAAAAATTAGCTTCCGTCACACCGTCCGTCACCATCGGCATCAGCACTAAAGTGAACGAACTTAAAAAACAAGGCGCTCAAATTATCAACCTGAGTATTGGCGAACCTGACTTTTTCACCCCTGAAAAAGCCAAAGCTGCTGGCATCAAAGCCATAGAAGATAACAAAACCAAATACGATGCTGCTGCAGGCGTTAAAGAGCTTCGTGAAGTTATCGTAGAAAAACTCAAAATAGAAAACGGCGTCAGCTATACCCCAGAAGAAATTGTCGTTTCGAGCGGGGCTAAACACTGTATTACCAATGCATTAATTGCACTTCTGGACTCAGGCGATGAAGTGCTCATTCCAAAACCTTACTGGGTCAGCTACCCGGAAATCGTTAAAATTCTTGGTGGTACACCTGTATTTGTAGAAACACAAAAAGCTAACGACTTCAAAATTACTGTCTCTGACCTTGAAAAAGTTATTACAGAACGTACAAAAGTCATTTTCATCACAAACCCATCTAACCCTTCTGGCGCAGTTTATACCAAAGAAGAGTTAGAGCCCGTGGTGAATTACCTAACAGAGAAGGGCATTTACATAATTGCAGACGAAATTTACGAACGCATTTGCTACAATGGTGCTTTCGTTTCGATTGCCTCCCTCTCAGAAAAAGCCAAAGAAATGACTGTAACTATCAATGGCCTTGCCAAATCAGCATCTATGACTGGCTGGAGAATTGGCTATACCGCAACGAACTTAGAACTCGCTAAAGCCATCGGCAGCATTCAAGGCCACCTCGTTTCCCACCCTTGTACTATAGCGCAATACGCTGCTATTGAAGCCATTCGTAGCTGTCAAGACGACATGGCTCATATGGTTGAAGCTTACCGCGGCAGAAAAGACAGAGCCATTGAACTTTTCAATGCCATTGAAGGCGTGGACCTCGTCAGACCAGATGGTGCCTTCTACCTCTTCGTAGACATGGGCATATTAAAAGATAAACTAGAGTGGACAGACAGCTTCTCCGTAAAAATCTGTGACATCCTTTTAGACGAATACAAACTCGCCATTGTTCCAGGTGCAGCCTTTGGACTTGACAACTACGTACGCCTTTCCATTGCAGCCGACATCAAAGACATTGAAGCAGGCATCAACAGCATTAAACAGTTAGTCGAGCGCTACCGCTAATACAAGTAAGTTAATTGCTCGCATAAAAAATTAAGGGTGTTCTCCGACAGTATCAACTGTGGGGAGAACACCCTGTTTTTATATAAGTTTTAGCTACCATCTTGGCTAATTTTTAAGTCAAATTTTTTAGTGACCTTCGCTGTCGTTCATAAGACCCGCTTTTTCAAGCGCCGCCATAGACAAACTAAGAATCATCCCTATGACCGTTGCAAGACCCATTCCTGAAAGTGATACCGCAGAACCGAGTTGCAACTGCGCGCCACTCAGACCAATAATGAGAACCGTTGCCGTCAATACCAAGTTCTTAGGTTTGCTATAATCTACCTTAGATTCTACAAGCATACGAATACCAGAAGCCGCAATTACACCAAAGAGGAGCAGTGAAATCCCGCCCATAACCGGACTAGGAATGCTTAAAATCAGCGCAGATACTTTACCGAAGAACGCAAGGCCAATAGACAGAACCGCCGCGCCACCAATAACCCAAACGCTGTATACCTTAGTGATTGCCATAACGCCTATATTTTCACCGTAAGTCGTTGTCGGTACCGAACCGAAAAGACCTGAAATCGTTGTTGAAATACCATCACCCATCAGTGAACGGTGTAGACCAGGATCTTTTGCAAGGTCTCTGCCAACAATGTTACTCGTAACGACAAGGTGACCAATATGCTCTGCTATTACAACCAGTGCTGCCGGTACAATCGTAAGAATCGCCATTGGATTGAACTTAGGTGTGTAAATGGTCGGCATAGAAAGCCAAGGGGCCGCCGCAACTGCATCAAAACTAACAAGACCTAAGAAAAGTGACAGAACATAACCGAAAACAACACCAATCAATATCGGAATAACCGATAAAAATCCTCTGAATACAACATTGCCAATAATAACCACAATTAACGTACTAATTGAAACCAATAATACCTTTGGATCCATAAATAGCTGTGGGTTATTCGTATCTGCCACAAGACCAGCCATTTTAGCCGCAACCGGTGCAAGCTCTAAACCGATGATTGCCACAATAGCACCCATGACTGCCGGCGGAAAGACTACATCTATCCACTTGATACCTGCATATTTAATAATGGTAGCAACTGCCATAAAAATTAAGCCCGAAGCGACAAAACCGCCTAGTGCTGTTTGATAATCATACTTTGCAAGTACTGCAAATACTGGAGATAAGAATGCAAAACTGGAGCCTAAAAATGCAGGAATTTTTTGCTTGGTAATAAAAATATAAAACAGGGTACCGAGTCCGTTAAATAAAAGTACTGTTGCCGGATCGATTTGGAAAAGAATCGGTACAAGGACCGAAGCGCCGAACATGGCGAAAAGATGTTGCAAACTGAGTGGTAATGTTTCAAGAAGCGGGAGTCTTTCCTCCACTTGGATAACGCGTTTACTCATAAAATAATGACCTCCTAACTTATCGTCTCACTGGACACACTTAAAGCTATGTGGTTTTTATACCAAGAGCTAGCCTATCAGAAAACAAAAGCCCTGTCCAGTTATTTTATCCATATTCAAAAAAAGAAGGCACAAAAATTAATTTGTGCCCTCCTGAGTCTGTCTATAATTTTATGATTTCAGCGCCACCCATGTAACCACGAAGCACTTTTGGAATAACGACAGAGCCGTCAGCCTGTTGGTAGTTTTCAAGAATCGCAGCTACCGTTCTGCCCACCGCAAGACCTGAACCATTGAGCGTGTGTACAAAGTTGACCTTGCCCGTTTCTTGATCTCTATAGCGAATATTTGCACGTCTCGCTTGGAAATCTTCAAAGTTTGAACAAGAAGAAATCTCCACATAGCGGTCATAGCTTGGCATCCAAACTTCAATATCGTAAGTCTTTGCAGAAGAGAAGCCAAGGTCGCCTGTGCAAAGTTGAACAACACGGTACGGAATTTCAAGACGCTTAAGCACTTCTTCCGCCGCTAACAATAAGCTCTCAAGTTCTGTGTAAGAAGTCTCCGGCTTAACAAACTTCACCAACTCAACTTTGTTAAACTGGTGCTGACGAATAAGACCACGGGTATCTCTGCCCGCAGAACCCGCTTCTTTTCTAAAACAAGGCGTAAATGCTGTATGGTAGATTGGAAGTAATGTCTCATCTAAAATCTCGTCCATGTAAAGATTGGTGACAGGTACTTCTGCCGTTGGAATCAAGAAGAAGTCCTTCGCTGGAATATTAAACATGTCGTCTTCAAATTTAGGAAGCTGTCCCGTACCCGTCATTGCCGCACGGTTGACCATGTAAGGCGGCATAATTTCAACATAGTTGTGCTCAGTTATATGCAAGTCGAGCATGAAATTGTATATCGCTCTTTCAAGTCTCGCCCCTAACCCTTTGTAAACCGTAAATCTAGCACCCGCAATTTTCGCCGCACGCTCAAAATCTAAAATACCAAGGTCTGAACCGATGTCCCAGTGAGCCTTAATTTCATGGTCAAACGTCGTTGGCACGCCCCACTTACGAATTTCTCTGTTGTCCGCATCTGTGTCGCCCACTGGTGTTTCTGGATTTGGCGTATTCGGAATACCTAGCAATAACGCTTGCATTTCAGTTTCAATTTCTGCAACTTGTGCATCTAAAGTTTTAATGTCCTCAGACAGCTGTTTCATTTCATTCATAAGCGCCGTTGTATCTTCGCCTTTTTTCTTCATTTCAGGAATTTTTTTAGAATCAATCTTTTGGTCATTTTTCATTTTTTCGACTTTAGCAAGCAAGTCTCTTCTATTTGTGTCTAACGCCGCCACTCTAGGAAGGCCATAGTCGCCTTTGCCCCTCATTTCAAGCAACTTTTTAACGTCATCGTAATTCTCTCTGATTCTTCGAATATCTAACATCTTGTCTCCTCCTTTTTATTGACCGTGCACGTTGTACTCAGACTTTATGACAATAAAAAAAGCTCCACCGTCCCTGGTAAAAGGGACGAGAAGCCTATATTTCCCGCGTTGCCACCCTAATTGACGTCAAAAAAACGTCCATCTTGGAAGTGTTTTATCGGACACCAACCGTTTGACATTACTCAAAAGCTCCCAGGTGGATTCCAAAGCGCTTCGGATCGACTTGCAGCAACCGTCGACTCTCTAAACCTTATCACTTTGTACTGCTCCTGATCAACGCTGTAGGCTGTATCAGCCTTATAAGTTGTACACATTCTAGCATATCAGCTATTAGACTTCAAGGCCTTTATACCCTATTTTTTAGATAATTAAAAACCAATCGGTCACATTCCTCAATTTCTTTTTTGAGCTGTTTCGGTTTGATATTGAGGAGCTTGACCATTTCCTTCATTGTCACTGCACCCTTACCGTCTAGGCCATAACGCAAACGGATCAATTTTTGCTTGTCCTCTGAGAGTTTAAGGGCCTCAACCATCTGAGCCATGACCTGTTGGAGTTTTTCAGTAGAAATTTCAGTCATTAAATGCTCACTTCTTTCTGTATCGCTTACCGGTAGTCTTGGAAATATGACCACCCATCAAATAACTCGTCAGGTTAAAAGTATCTTCTTTAGGCCCAAAAAGCCTGCGTATTAATTTTTTGATAAACTTCATTATTTCACACCTTAATCATTTTTTATATAGATACCATTGTATGCCAATCACATCGGTTTGTAAAGGCTCAGCAACTTCTGTGACTGCATGACCAGCGCCATGCCACCGGAATTTATAATCTCAATTGTCGCTTCGTGTTTCGTCATATCGTGGTCACCACGTTCCTCAAGAACCTGCGATAAATGTTTAACAGTTCCCAAATTGCCGTCAAAAATCTCTACACCCTCGCCCATTACCTTAGAAATGACCTCTCTAAGAAAGACAAAGTGGGTGCAGCCTAAAACCACCGCTTTAACATCGTCTTGCATAAAAGTCTTCAAACAGTTGCGCACTTCAGCTTCCGCTTCAGGCCCAGAAACAATGCCCTGCTCCACCATGGTGACAAAACTTGGACAAGGCAACTTTAATACCTTGCGTTCATTGGCAATACGGTCACAAAGGTCTAAAAACTTAGTTTCCTTCAAAGTCATTTCCGTTGCTAATACCAGTACCGCACCTTTTTCCACAGATTCTACCGCCGGCTTAAGGGCAGGCTCAATGCCAATAACCGGAATATGCGTGTATTTCTGACGCAAGTGTTCAACCGCCGCCGAAGTCGCCGTGTTGCAAGCAATGACAATCGCTTTTACATTTCGCTCTATAAAATGGTCACAAATCTGCTCAGAGAGCGCTATGACCTCTTCTTTTGTTTTAGAACCATACGGTGCATTAACTGAATCACCGTAATAGATAAAATTCTCAGTTGGTAACCAGCGTATAGCCTCACCTAAAACCGAGACGCCACCCATGCCCGAATCGAATATGCCTATCGGTCTGCTTTTATCCACCATGTTATCCACCTTCCTTACCATATCATTATATTACATTCCTATCTTGATTAAAATAGGCGGTTTATCAACATATCAACAGGGAACTTGTGTATAAATTCAAAATTTGTTATCATTCTAAGTATCGAACCCTAATACTAAGTGCGGAGTGACCAAATTATGAACACCAATACACGTATCAACTGCCATAAGTGCCAATATTTTTATGTCACCTGGGACCCTGCAGCCCCAAATGGCTGTAAATTCCATGGCTTTAAATCAAAAGAAATCCCAAGCATCATCGTATTTAAAAGCTCTGGTATGGTCTGTCAGGCCTTCACGATCGAGTAGGAGGCTGACGATTAATTCGTCAGCCGTCCTCTCACACCACCGTACGTACCGTCCGGTATACGGCGGTTCGTTAAACTAACTGTACTTTCTTGTACATTGTAGACAT
>JBGSUZ010000190.1:0-3605 GCA_041753235.1 Acidaminobacteraceae bacterium | reverse complement strand
GTACTTAGCTCAGATGCTCAAACAATAGTTAATGAATTAGTAAAAATGAATAAAGCAATGGAAGAGTATTTTAAAAAGTAAACATAAATTAATTATGTTAACCGAGAGGTGTCGCATATGAATGATATCAAAAATCAATACCTCATTCGAAGACAGCAAATCGTTGGACAGACGCCACCTGCTGAAAGTGTTAGCAGACAACAACAACCAAACAATGATGTCAGCTTTAATGAAGTACTTAAGCAAATCAGTGAAAAGGAATCCGTTAAGTTTTCAAAACATGCAATGAACCGCCTAAGTGAAAGGGATATTCACCTAACCGATGACGAGCTGCAAAAGATTAATAAAGCCGTCACTCAGGCTGAAGGCAAGGGCATTAGAGATGCTCTGATATTAATGGATGATAAAGTTTTCATTGCCAACGTAAAAAGTCGTACAATTGTAACGGCAGCGGATGAGAAGCAATTGAAGGAAAATGTATTTACCAATATTGATGGAGCAGTGATTGTATAGGCTGGACCTTATGGAGGCCTCAGACTTCTGACTGATTGATGAAGTCAACTGCTCCCTTATAGACAAGGGAGGAACCTTATTATGATGAAATCCATGTTTTCAGGCGTATCTGGTCTTAAAACGCATCAGATTAGAATGGATGTTATAGGCAATAATATTGCAAACGTAAATACGGTAGGCTTTAAAAGTTCAAGAATGAGTTTCCAAGAGATTTATAGCCAGACAGTAAGAGGTGCAGGCTCTTCAAGTGGTGGTGTGGGTGGTACTAACCCTCAACAAATCGGTCTTGGTGTAACAGTAGGCTCTATAGACGTCAATCACTCAAAAGGTTCTATTCAAAGAACTGATTCGGTAACTGATATGATGGTTGATGGAAGTGGATTTTTCATTTTAACAAATGATGAAAGTGCACAGAATAAGTTTTACACAAGAGCGGGTAACTTTGTTCTAGATAATCAAGGTTATTTAGTTGCTCCAAATGGGTTTAAAGTACTTGGACTTGATGGTAAGTCGGTTCAAATTAATAGATCTGAGACAAAAGAAGCAACACCTAGTACTAAGGCTATATTAGATGGTAATATTAATACATCGGAGACTAGTTATACGACTGACCTTAAGTTGTATGACAGCTTAGGTTCATTGCATCAAGTGGATGTTGCCTTTGGAGCAAACTATAAAGATGGAACTGAATCATATAGACGAGTTAAATTTTCAGAAACTGGGAAGATTCCGGTGAACTCTATACCAACAACTTTAAATGCAGCGCCAGCCATTCCTGAAGGCACTCCATTATTTATGAAGTTTGACGCAACAGGTGCACCATTAGGGTTCTATACGGCAACAATTGATCCGGTTACTGGAACTTTAGGAAGTCCTACTGCAGTTGGAGATCCAGCATCGGCAACACCACTTCAATTGACAATAGTTGCTCCTGGTGCAAATAATGTTATTCTAAAAATTAATAATGATATGATGTACAAAGGTGGCGATAGTACTGCAACAGATAAATCAGCTTGTATTTCACAACGTGCTCAAGACACAAGCTTAAAAGCTACACGTCTCAATGGTAATGCAGCTGGTTTATTGAACTCATTTACTGTATCGGCAAATGGAGAAGTTGTAGGGGTCTTCACTAATGGTGAGAAAAAGACGCTTTCAACAATACAAATTGCAGATTTTGATAATCCTCCAGGCCTTATGAAGATGGGATCTAACATGTTTGCTGAAACTAATAACTCAGGCGTTCCTAAATTTGGACAACCTGGAACGGGCAGTTTTGGTGCATTAGCACCTGGCGCTTTGGAAATGTCTAATGTAGACTTAGCACAAGAGTTTACAGATATGATTACTACTCAAAGAGGTTTCCAAGCAAACTCAAAGATTATAACAACAACTGATGAGATGCTTCAAGAATTAGTTAATCTCAAACGATAAGCTATTTTGATAAATTTGACGTTTAAGCGCTGACGATGCGATAAGTTAGGGGAATTGCGTCTGCAATTCCCCTTATTAATTTGATACTCAATGTAAAGAACCGGGTATATACAGAGGTGATAATAAGATGATAAGCTTATCTAAAATGAACCATCATACCATAGTCATCAATGCTGATCATATAGAGGTCATTGAACAAACGCCAGATACGGTCATTACGTTGATGAATGGACATAAATACATAGTGACTGAAACAGCGGAAGAAATTATCAACAAAGTTATTGCATATAAAAAAAGGATTTATAATCTCCAAGAGTGATTATAATATAAGTAAAAAAATAATTTTGACTTAATGTAGAGGTGACGGGTGTGGATTTATCAACGGTAGTAGGTTTAATATTAGGTTTAGTGGTGGTTATTGGCAGTATTATGTATTCCGGTCCTATCATTTACTTCTGGAATGTCCCATCGTTTATTATCGTATTTTTGGGGGGCATTATGTCTTATGTCATATCCTTCCCATTAGCGAATGTTATGAACATTGGAACAGTTCTTCAGAAGGTTTTCTTTGAAAAGAAAATGGACTTAGAGACCATCATCAAAAAAATCATTGACTTGGCAAACATTGCAAGACGTGAAGGTCTGCTAGCATTAGAAGAAGCTGTGAATGACATTCAAGATGAGTTTTTGCAAAAAGGCGTTATGCTCATAGTCGATGGAACTGACCCAGAATTAGTTAAGAACATTTTGGAAACAGATGCAGCAAATATGGAAGAAAGGCATAAGCTTAATAAAGCGATGTTTGAGGTTCTGGGTTCTGTAACACCTGCTTTTGGTATGATTGGTACATTAATCGGTCTGATATTAATGCTTTACAATATGTCTGATCCGAGTTCAATCGGCCCATCAATGGCAGTAGCTTTAATTACAACATTTTATGGTTCATTTGCAGCCAACTTGTTGTATATACCATTTGCTACAAAGTTAGGGATTAAGAGCGGCAATGAAATGCTGGTTAAACAAGTTATGATTGAGGGACTTTTGTCTATTCAAGCTGGTGAAAACCCAAGAATCATAGAGGAGAAGCTTAAGTCATTCTTATCGCCTGCACAACGAAAGAAAATGACCCCACAAGGAAGTGAGTCTGATAATGGATAAGAAGTGTCCAGAATGTAAAGCTGGTGCGCCTGAGTACATGCTGACTTATGGTGACTTGGTAACTTTACTGATGTGTTTCTTTGTACTACTATTTGCATTTTCAAGCGTCGATTCTCAAAAATTTGAATCTTTGATGGTATCATTTCAAGGATCAGCAGGCATATTACCGGGTGGTACATCCATGTCCGAGGCGATGTTGCAATTTGATGGGATGCCTGAAAGAAATACTTCTGCTACAGTAAATGTGCAGCTTGATGCGATGGAACGCCTTAAAGAAGAAGTGCAGAAGCAGCTTGATAAAAGTAATGCATCTAAAGAAGTTTCGTTGGAAATAGAAACAAGAGGTTTAATTATCAGATTTCCGGACAATGTGCTTTTCGATCCAGGAAGTGCTGAAATTAAGACTGGTTCCCTGCAAGCTTTAATGGCAATTGGGAAAGTGCTAGACAAAAAGGAGTACCAAACAAGTCAAATTCGTGTTGAAGGACATACTGACAATG
>JBGSUZ010000189.1:0-2762 GCA_041753235.1 Acidaminobacteraceae bacterium | reverse complement strand
TAACGTGGCAAGACTATCAAGATTTGTATGCTGTAAGTCAATCGTTAGATTTGCATATTCACGCGTTGACAGAGCAGCACGTCATGACACCGATTGATAACCCTTATACAGGGGTTGAGGCGAACATTAACTTAATTGAGACAGAGGTCATAGCCGTAGCAGATGTTCCAAAGGACAGGACTATTGTTAAAGTCATGTTCGTAGATGATCCTAAAAAGCTGGATGCGGCTACAGAACTGCTTCCAGAATGGGTTAAAGAAAAGTATACCATCGTACGCAGTGCAGATATATTTTTAGAGTTCTTAGAGAAGTCGGTTAATAAAGGGACAGGCGTAGCCGCAGTAGCAAACGAAATGGGCATTACCTCTGAGTCGGTTATAGCGGTTGGAGATGCAGGAAATGATCTTGATATGATTGCTTATGCAGGCCTTGGTGTGGCTATGGAGAATGCTTTTGATTACGTTAAGGAAGCAGCGGATTTTATTACGCATTCTAATGATGCTGACGGGGTTGCACATGTAATTGACAAATTTATGTTAGCGTAAGAAGCGTATTGACATGATGGTACAATAGACAATAAAAAAGCTCATCTCTTTCAGTAAGTTCTGAAGAGATGAGCTTTTATTTGGTTTAAGTTAGGCTGAATGAACTTTATTAGATAACTTTTTTGCCTTTTTCAGCAGCTTTTAAAGCTTCTAATTGATCAGAATAGCTTCTCTTTGTAATTGTATCCCAAAGTTCAGCGCCTTTGATGCCAAGTCTAGCGGGTAGGAAAACTGGGTCAATGCCCATTTTCTTTTGATCTTCATAGTCTTTAAGTGTTGCAAGTACAGGTTTAGTCAGGAGTAGGATAACAATAACGTTAAACCAAGCCATTGCACCAACACCAGCAGAACCAAAGTTCCAAATCATATCAGCTGACATGATAGAACCAATGAAGACCATTGCGCAAAGCGCAAGTTTTGAAACGAGTAATGCTGTTTTGTAACCATTACCATCTTGCTTGCCTTTGAAAATGTAAGCGATGTTTGAATCTGTGTAGAATGCATATGCTAGAACTGTTGTAAAGGTAAAGAAGGTAAGGGCGATGGCTACAAAAGCGCCACCGAATCCTGGGATAAAGCTGTTTACAGCAGTTTGAGTGAAGTTACCTTTTTCGATTCCTGGAATGAGTTCAGTAATGAAACCACCTGCACCGTTTGAAACGTTGTAAGCACCTGTAGAAAGAATCATTACAGCTGTTGCAGTACAAACGAAGAGTGTGTCAACGTATACTGAGAATGCTTGAACCAAACCTTGTTTAGCTGGGTGAGAAACCTCTGCAGCACCAGCAGCTTGTGCGCCAGTACCTTGACCAGCTTCGTTTGAGAAGATACCTCTTTTAACACCCCAAGCAATTGCTTGACCAAAGATAGCGCCGTAAACCGCATTTTGGTTGAAAGCAGAACTGAAGATAAGACCAAATACTTCTGGAATTTTTGCAAAGTTAACCACTAAGATAACAACTGCTAATAAAATATAACCGATTGCCATGAAAGGAACGATCATTTCAGCAGATTTTGCAATTCTGCGGCCACCACCGAAGATTACGAATGCTGTAATAAGTGTATAAACACCACCGAGGATCCATGTTGGAACGCCGAAGGATGCTTGGAATGCAACTGCAAATGAGTTTGACTGAATGCCTGGAAGCAATAAGCCACAAGAAACTAATGCAAGGACAGCAAAGGCAAGGCCAAGTGGTTTGCTTTTAAGTCCTTTTTCAATGTAGTAAGCAGGGCCACCGCGGTATTCGCCGTTGACTTCTTCTTTCCAAACTTGAGCAAGAGCTGATTCGGCGTATGCTGAGCCTGCGCCGAGGAAAGCGATAAGCCACATCCAAAATACAGCACCTGGACCACCAAAGAAGATTGCACTGGCAACGCCAGTAATATTACCCGTACCAACACGACCACCAAGTGCCATAGCAAAACCTTGGAATGATGAGACACCGTTTTCAGAACTTTGACCAGTAAATAGTTGTCTTACCATGTCGCCAATAAGACGGAGTTGTGGTAATTTCATGAGTGCGGAGAACCAAAGTCCAGCCGCTAAACAAAGATAAATCATTACAGGTCCCCAGAAAAAGTTGTCCAAATTTGCTGATAATTGCAATAAGTCCATTTAAACCCTCCTCTAAAATGTGTAGCCCCTCTTATTAGTTATTTACGCTAAGCGCAGTAAGGGATAAACAAATAGTAACATCAGACAAGTGATATGTCAAATAAATGTAACATTTAAAGAAGGATAAACTGAGTTTTATTAATTAAGTGCAATAAAATGCCGCATAAAAATAAGTGTCCTAGATTTCAAACAAAAAAATAATTTAAGCTACACTTAAATTATTTTTTTGAAAATTGATTTTTTTATAATTTGATTATGCATTATTAAAATTATTTCACTTCAAAGGTACAAGTCACGACTGCTGTGATTTCTTTATCTTTTGTTGAGGTATCGTTAATACCATAGTCAGAAACATCGGTACTATAGAGAGGTGTTATTTGAAAAACACCCATTCTGGCAGATTTTAACTTACCAATGGCACTGCCTGTATTGATGGAAATTTGTTCAGCTCTTAGTTTTGAGTCTTTTGTTGCTTCTGCTAACATACTGACTTTTAAGTCAGCAATTTTAGTATAATAGTACTGTGGTTGGTTAGATTGGAATTCTATATCTTGCTGTAGCAAGTCTGTCACATTGCGGGAAATTTCCGTAATGCGGTC
>JBGSUZ010000188.1:0-2924 GCA_041753235.1 Acidaminobacteraceae bacterium | reverse complement strand
CTTGCACTGAGAGGAATATCCTCACCCACAACCTTATCTGGGTATCCAGAACCATCAAAGTTTTCTTGGTGGAAATGTGCAATATGTTCAGCCATTTGGAAATAATCAAATCCATATTTATTGAAGCGATTATGAATTTTAGCAAGCACTACACCGCCATAATAGGCATGCTTTTTCATTTCGTCATATTCTTTGTCAGTAAGCTTGCCCGGTTTTAGCAAAATATGATCCGGTACTGAAATCTTGCCAATATCGTGCATGGGTGCTGTTAATAGAATATTTTCAATGAAGTCTTTATCGATTAACGCCTGATAGGCTTCTTTTTTCTGGAGTGTTTTAGCTATGATTTGGGAATACATGCTCATACGCGTTAAATGCCTTCTCGTCTCAGGGTCTCTGCCCTCAGCCAAATCTGCCAAGCTATTTGTCACAATGCCCAAAAGGTCTTTAAACAATATAGTCTTAAAAAGGGCAAAACTGATTTTTTCTTTTAGTCCTGTCAGGAAATTAATTTGCCTTTTAAAGAGCACCTCGGAAGCGGTAAAACTGGCATACCCAATAGTCGTATTATTGACTGAAATAGGCATTTGCAGTGTATAGGCGTCTATGCAACTCACGTCTTTAGGAATGGTTATATTGCTGATTTGCTCATATTCCCTTGTTGAGGTACTCAACTTTATAGCCCCATTGGTCACATTTTCATAATAAACAGTTATGTCTTTGAGTGTCACAAATGGTTTAAAAGCCTTATTCATATAATCCAGAATTTCAAGCAGACCATTTTCACTTAAAATGTGATTCTCTATCGCCTGAATGGTTTGGATACCGTCCATAGAACGGTTGAAGTCGTCGAAAAGTCCCTTAAACTCGTCGTCTGTTTTTCTGGTCAAACGCTCGCTGTAGTCACCATTGCCTATTGCAAACAAAGCACTTTGAATTTTTAGAATAGGTTCATGAATTGATTTTCTGATGATGAAAATTAGAATGATAAAGATAATCCCTGCCGAAATTAAAGAAACTAGCTGCAGCATTTCACTAAGATTCTTTTTAGCATTCACCTCTTCTCTGCAAATTTGCGTAATGTAGTCAGCGCTTTCAATCAAGGTGACATTGGTTTTCTTAAATGCGTCTAGCCTTTGCGTATAAGTCCCAATGTCCTTCATATTTACTTCGTCTTGTAGCCATTCAATTTGACTCTTAGCGTCTGCCCACTTTGTCATCGACGACTCTAAAGCGCTGTCTAAAATCTTTCCAAACGATGCAGAGAACTTCAACTTCACCACTTTCCCATCAATTGGGTACGCCCTATCATGAAACGCACTGAGCATAAAATCCACTGCTGTCTCATATTCAGCCAACTGCTTTTCATTGTCACTTTTCAGTTTAAGAAACCGAGCCTGATCATAGACAGCAATTTCCCCCATATTAATAGCTGTAAACGTTACACGTTCAACTAACAGTTTTTGCTTAGACAATAGTTCTGTTAAAATGAGATGTTGCTTCTGGGTGTCCACTGCAACATAAGCACTAAAGGTCGTTACAAACAATGACACAAACACCAGCATGAATATTAAAACCAACTTACCTCGAATCGTTTTCATAAATGCACCCCTTATTGGCAATTGATATAATCGAATGGCAATATATTTACCTCAGTGCATTATTTACCCATTGGCAGTTCCTTCTACTCGAAAACAGGTGGGTGCTATTTATGTTTGTAATGACGTGAAGTCTGCCCCTCCAATATCACCATAGCCATGCGAAGTTCCCGGCAATTTTGAAGCAAAGCCTGATAATCCATTTCCAGTACTTCTTTAAGTGAATTAATCGTCTTAGCGCGCTCTGCGCTTGCCCCTGACAGCTCCTCACTTAAAACGCCCAATTCCAGTTGAATACGACGCCCCTCCTGCTCATTTTCTTCGAGCTTTGCACAAAGAATCTCCTTCACATATGCCATAATCCACCCTCCCAAATCAATGATTATCCAACGTAATGTTGTATTAACCTTAACACAACATTACGTGGTATTCAACGAAAACTGTACGTTTTGTTGGATTATTATTTTACTAACCGAATACCAGTTATAATAAGTTGGGTGATTATATGAGCAATGAGCTAGGAAAAAGAATTAGAACCATACGAGAAGAGAAACAACTGCGTCAAGCCGATGTCGCTGAAGTCCTTCAAATTACTGCTAGTGCCTACGGCCATTATGAACAAGGCAAAAGAGAACCAGATTTTCAAACATTAAAGAAAATCGCTACGCTCTTTGAAGTGCGCCTGTCTTACCTGCTAGGTGAAACTGATGACCAACAGCCCCTAGCTGGCAACCAGCATGCGGCAGAACCTGTTGAAGAACTCTATTTCGACCAAATAAAAGGTTACGCTGAGTTGGACGAAGAGGGCAAAAAAAAGGCTCAGGAGTATATTGAGTTTTTGAAACTGAAACACTTTAAAAAATAAAAAGCAATTGCCGAGTTTAGTGGCAATTGCTTTTTGTTTTTTACTGTAACTTCTCTGCTTCTGATATTTTATATCCCCCTATCCACACAACCACTTCACCACTGCGTACATTTTTCTCCTTAGGATTTCAAATAAGTATGTAGAAAGCGCCACTGCTTCCTCAAGAATAACTAGGTCGCCCTTTAGAACTTCTTCAGTTAGGGACTTGCTATACGCCGTTGAGACAGTCCCTTTATTTTTCTGTAGTGGTTAGATAAGCTTCATCATTCATATCCCCATTCTTTATTTTTTTTAGAATTTTTTTATGAAAGTAGGAACTTTTTTAGAAACCGTCGCGTCTTATTAGGGCGTGTCTGAAAACTATGACACTACTTACTTAAAATAAAAATTGCTGATACGTAAACAAATGCAAGAAAAGATTCTGCAAGCTTATCATATCTTGTTGCTACTCTGCGGAAATG
>JBGSUZ010000187.1:0-4639 GCA_041753235.1 Acidaminobacteraceae bacterium | reverse complement strand
GTACCGGTTAAATAGCCATTTTCAAGCGCCTTAATGGCAGGTTCAGTCGCATCTACTCCGAATATAGGGATATACCTATTGCTGTATACCTCATGAGCCTTCATCGCTTCAATTGCACCTAAGGCCATATCATCGTTATTGCTGATTACCAGCTCTATATTGTCTCCAAAAGCGTCTAACCAGAGGTTCATTTTTTCTTCGCCTTCACGTTTGAGCCAATTTCCAGTGTCCGTCGCCAACTTTTCCAAAGTCAGCCCATTCTCTTCTAGCGTTGTTACTGCATAATGGGTTCTTGCAATTGCGTCCTTATGTGGCAGTTCGCCTTCTAGTAGTACATATTGCAATATGCCGTCTTTGTTGCGGTCTACATCGTTTTTTTTGCAATAGTCATAAATCATTTCACCCTGCAAAATACCCGCCACAGACGCCTCTGTCCCCACATAGTAAAGTTTATTCCATTTCGCCATGTCTTCTTTAAAGGGTTCACGGTTAAAGAAAATAACAGGAACATTGCGCTCCCTTGCTTTTTCTATGACAATATTGGCAAAAGTAATGTCTACTATATTGACCGCCAGACAATTACAGCCATTTTTCAAGGCCTCGTCTATTTGGTCTAACTGCAGGTCCTGTTTCCCCTTTGCGTCGTAAGAAACTAGCGACATTGGCGTATTTCTGACAAGCGCTTTAGTGCGTTCATAGGCCTCTAGTTCTGTCTTCATGGAGTAAATAAAGGTGTCTTTGTAATTGTAATAGAAGACACCTAGCTTGAGTTCACCCGACTGATTGCTTTTTGGCAACCCCGCAGGGGACAGCATCCACAGGGCAATCGCCACCGAACAAACGGCAAAGATTATCAGTCTATTTTTCATTCTTCCCATGGCTGATCCCCCTGAATCATTGGGCTGACTATGGTAACCGTCGTCCCTTCTTCCTGTTCACTTATGACACTTAATCCAAAGGCTTCACCAAAACAAAGTTTAATCCGGTCGTTAACATTTTTAAAGCCAACACCGGAACTTTCCCGCGCTTTTTTCCGTGTCTCAAAAATATGCGTTAGCGTCTCTGGGCTCATACCATTGCCGTTGTCTGCTACCTCATAGTATAACAGCCCATTTTTGGCATAGGCACTCACCCGTATTTCTCCTTTGTCCTGCATGGTTTCTATACCATGGTAAATAGCATTTTCAATAATCGGCTGCAAAATGAGTTTTAGACTTTTCAGTTCTAAAACGTCTTCTGAAATATCAAAGTGGTATTCAAACTTATTTTTATAACGAATCTTTTGAATGGTGAGGTAGTTTTTTGCATGCGCCACCTCTTCGGCTACAGTTATCATATTTCTGCCACCGCTAATACTGATTCTAAAGAGCTTCGCCAACGCAGTCACCATGGTAATGACTTCTTTAACCCGGTCGTTCTCCGCCATCCAAACTATAGAATCCAAGGTATTATATAAAAAATGGGGGTTAATTTGAGCCTGCAGAGCGTTGAGTTCACTCTTGCGCTTCGCATCCTGCTCTATGACAATTTCGTCTTTCAAATTCCTAATTTTCTGAGTCATGCTATTGAAGGTTTCAGACATTTCCTCAACCTCTTTTTCACCCTTTATGTCTAGCGCGATGTCGAAATTCCCTGCTTCAACCTCTTTCATGGAAGTCACCAATTTGCTAATAGGGTCGGAAATTTTCGTAGAAATATAAATAGAAATTGCAACAGCTATAACGACTGTAAAGGTAAAAGCAAGTAATAGAAAGGCAACATAGTCTTTCATAGAAGACAGAATGTCTTCTAAAAATGAAACCCCAACAATTTTCCACTCCGTATAAACCGTGCTTTTGACCGTAATTAACCGCGTTTTTTTATTGAAAAGCTCAAAATAACTGGTATTGCTATGATTTTTAAGATTATTAAAACTCTCTAGTTGGCTGCCATTTTGCAGTTCAACTGCATTTGGGTGATAAATTAACTTGTCTTCAGTATTGACCATATACAAATAGCCACTCTTGCCCATATGTGTCTTTTTAAGAAGCTGCTGAATCAAGTTGAAATCGATTTCCATCAACAAGACGCCTTTGACGGTTTTTCCTTCATTTCTATAAAAAATGGGCCTGCTCAGTGAAATAACCAGTGCGCCACTTTCATAGACAAAGGGTTGTGTGTGAGGTTCTGAAAAGAAATAGCTTCCCGGTTTGTATAGTGCATTATTGAACCACTCCGACGCATTGACCCTTAATGGGTCAGTTATTGAACTCGGCGGGTACTTATAGACGTTTTCACCAACGCTATTGAACACGTAAATACCCGCTATACCACTGCTTACGTTGACAAGGGCATTCATTTGGTCATTGACGCGACTAGATTTGATCTCGCTTTCCGTCGCCAATATGTTCTTAATAAGCGAAGAAGAACTGAGTACATTGCTAAAATAATTGCTAATGTTGGTGTTCACCTGATCTATAATCGCGGTATTGCTTTCTACCGCCATGTCTTGCAAGGTTCTAATATACTTATTAAAAGACAGGTAACTAAAAATAGACAGCGCGAGCGCCGTCACCCCAAATATAGACAGGGCAACGATGCGCTTTATGGTCATCAATTTTTTCATAGGGCACGTCACCCCTCTCAACCCTTTAAAGACGCTCTAAATTCCTTAGGCGAGCACCCATAGTATTTTTTATAACAATAGCTAAAATAATTTGGTTCTGAATAACCTACCTGTTCGGATATTTCAAATGCTTTCAAGTCAGTACCAGCAAGCAGGTCTTTCGCTTTTTCCATTCTCAGTTGCTGCACATAGCTCATAAAGGTCGTTTGAGTCTCTTTTTTAAACATGTTGCTAAAATAGGCAGGGCTAAGGTGCAGTGCGGTGCATACGGCATTTATGGAAACCTCTGGCTCACAAAAGTGCTCCTCCGCATAGGCCTTGGCTACTTCTACTGTTTTTCTATTTGAATGACTGCGGCTTTCTGAAATGCCCGTTGTCAGTGAAAGGCACATTTCTCGAAGCCAGTCTATCACGGCCTCTAAGCTGCTAATTTTAAAGAATTCTGTATAAAGATTCTGATGATTCATAGCCACCACCGGTAGCTGTACATTGAGGTTCTTTGCTGTTTTGACAATGGCAGTAACCATTTCAAGCAAATTGAGTGAATAGACATCTTGCGACAACTTATAAGTCACTATGTCGTTCATAATGTCATTTAATAGACTTTCTATTTCTTCAACACGACCAACTTTAATAGCTGAAATCAGCTTTAATTCCCGTTGTTCGCTAAACAGGTCTATTTTTTCAACAGTCGGCTCAACGTCACCAATATAAATGACACGCCCCCTGCCTATAACAAACCTGTAATTGAGTGCTTGAACTGCGCCATTATAGCCATTATGCAAATCTACAATTCTATGCTGAACCATGCCTAAGCCGATGGTAACCGTCTCTCCTAGGTTCTTGTCCGCAGTCATACGGACTAAATCCAAACAGCTATACGTTTTTGAAATATACTTCACTTCCGATAAGTCTTCCGTAGCAAATGCAATAATTAAGCGCTCGTCTAGTAAAAACGAAAAGAATTTCAACTGACTACTTGCGGACTCATTTATAACCCGATTGGCTAAGTCAAGCAGTGCCATGTACAGCAGTTCTACTGCTTCTTTTTCCATGTCATTTTTACCGTCTATTCTAACGACTGCAACTGAATATAAGCTACCTAACAAGTCTATGCCATAAGCACTAAACTTCTCACAAACCCGTTTTTCACCTACTTCATGGTGCATAAGGGTTGCCATAAACTTCTCACGAAGAATCGGAAGAGAGTCCACATAGTGACTTCTCAGCTGTTTAATGTCGTCATTTTGTATACGTTCTTCGTCTAGAAGTATTCTGGTTCTCTTCAATATTTCTTCAAACTCCACCTTCGATACGGGTTTCAGAACATAGTCAATGATATTGAGCTGAATGGCTTTTCTGGCATACTCAAATTCCTCAAATCCAGTTAGTACAACAACTTTAGTCATGGGGGCGAGTTCTCTTAATCGCTCTGCCAATTCTAAACCATCCATAAAAGGCATCTTTATGTCAGTTATTACAATGTCAGGCCCCATTTTTTCAGCTATTTCTAAAGCCTCAGCACCGTTCTCTGCTTCTTCTATAACAGTAAACCCAAAAGCTGCAAAATCTATTTTTTGAAGGACGCCTTTTCTAACTTCTTCTTCATCGTCCACAAAAAGGAGTTTGTACATTCGTATCACCTCAGCTTCATTCTACTACACAAAGTTTCAATGTAACAGAGAGGATTTGAGGGAAAAAAAGGTGGTGATGGCTACACAATGTTCAAAGGCAAAAAAGTAGTTGCTGAATTCGGCGCTATGGATGAAGTGCTTACGCAATACATGAACGCTAAAGGCTTCGATGCTGCTAAAGTTACAGATAGAATCAAAGATATTTCAGCAGCTGCAAGCTGGTTGCTTGAAAGAATTGCTGCCTAACAGCAAAGTAATCGAAAAGGTGGTGTTGCAAATCTAAGAAATTAGATTGCAGCACCACCTTTGTTCGCACTTATTGGTCTATCTTGTGTTCATTTGCGGATGTCCGATTGGAGCCTATTAGGGAGGACTTGATTTTTGACGCACTTTAACAAGC
>JBGSUZ010000186.1:0-2228 GCA_041753235.1 Acidaminobacteraceae bacterium | reverse complement strand
TAACGCACCGCAAGCTCCCGACGTTTTTCGCCTGACCGTTAGGGCAGTTGGCGCGGATGTTGCACGCTCCTCCGCAAGCTTCCGTGACAAAGAAATATGTCTGTGAGCTTGGAGTTAGGTGCCGTTTTAGGTTTTCACAATGTCACTACTTGAAAAACGCCGATAACACGTATATAATATACGTATAGAACTTTGCTGAGTTTCTAATTTCATAGAAACATAGTATCTAAATACCTTCTTTGGAGGAGATAATGGGCAACGGTTCTAACAACTCACGGGAGCTGCTTAAACTACTTACGGATGATGGCTGGGTGGTCGTCAGAATCAAAGGTTCACACCACCAGTTAAGGCATCCTACCAAGACGGGTTTGGTTACCGTGCCTCACCCAAAGAAAGATTTACCTCGCAAAACTTGCGATAGTATTCTGAAACAGGCCGGTTTAAGGGGATAATCAGCTCCCCCTTTGTACTTTATTTTGAAAGAAGGTGCTAAAATGACTAAAGACCGCTATATTTATCCCGCTATTTTTCACTATGCTGATGATGGCATTTCTGTGAATTTTCTAGACCTTCCGGGATGCTTCTCTTATGGAGATACGGATATTGAAGCTCTCAATAATGCTAAAGAAGCACTTGAACTTCATCTCTTTGGACTTGAAGATGATAACGACGAAATCCCAGAACCTAGTCATATCAGAAATATTCACCCTGAAGAAAACGAATCCGTTGTGATGATTGACGTCTGGATGGTTCCCGTCAGAGATTTTATGAAAAACAAAGCCGTTAAGAAGACCCTTACAATTCCAAAGTGGTTAAACGATGTTGCCATTCAAAACAATGTAAATTTTTCACATATACTCCAAGTTGCCATTAAAGACTACCTTGGAATCCATAATGATATGTAGCTATCCCTTTGAGGATGGCTTTTTTCTTTTCAAACAAATGCACTTGAATTTTTCTAAATGAATAGGCCAATACTATTATTCCAAATTTTTTTCAAGACCAAGTCACTACCTAAAATGTCACCTAACGTTCCACAAGTTCACGACGTTTTTCGCCTGACCGTCAGGGCAGTTGGCGCGAAGGTTGCATGTTTCACCGCAATCCTTCGTGACAAAGAAATATGTCTGTGAACTTGGTGTTATATGAAGTCCCCGAAATTAATATGTTAATAAAAGGTATATTATTTGTATTTCCTGTAATCGTAATAGCATAACAACTTTCGATAGTTCGTATTTAATTTATCTTCATCATATTCTCTGAGATATTCTTCTAAGTCAGAGAATTCTATTTTGTCGTTTTCTATACCTGACATAACCATGTTAAATTTACAGCTATCCTTAATACTAGTATCCTGCATAATATCGTAGATTGAATTATGAACAGAAGGCTCAGGCAAACACTCAATAATATTCTCAATTTTAGAAGTTTGCTGTTCTTTTAGCCTACTAATGCTTGTTAAATTGGGTTGTATATTCGCAAAAGCAAATATAGGAAAATATTGATTGGTTGCAATCTTGTATTTGTCCACAAGTGTGAGAAGTTGGGAATTAGATTCATCTATAATTTTAAAATAATTCGACATTACCTCAGGGACCGTTTGATATTCATATTTGATAGTTTTATAAGAACCTATTGCGATAACTTTCTCGTCATTTTTTAAACCATCTAAATTCTCTGTTATGTTAACTTTTATATCACCGCCTGCATAAATTTCCTTTACAACCGCTTGAACTTTTCTTATATCCATTGCTGATACTGGTAAATTGAGATTAGATAATTCCTTATATATAGATGTAAAATCATCTGTTTTAATTTTATTAATTCTAATTGTAGAAAACCCACTCATATCAATATCATGATCTGTTACTTCAAGATTAGTAGAATCTTTCTCATATTCGACTAATAAGAAATTACTCCTTATAAGTTCAGCTTCAGGAGTATTGGGTTCAATATATGTAAATATTGTTTTCAATATACTCTTAATATTTTCATCTCCAATTGCATATCCAATGAATATAATAGGATTGTGAATAAATAATGATAGCAATTGGGCTCTGATAAGTTCATATTTTTCGTTGAAATGGTGTTTCTGCCATTCTAACCTGACCAAATTATGCCGTTCTGCGTTGTCCCTGATTTGATGGGTATACTGTCCACAAGATTCCAGAGAAAGGAAAAGGACGTATAGGCATCTCTAAACCGGGAAGTTTTGATTGATGACCTAT
>JBGSUZ010000185.1:0-4583 GCA_041753235.1 Acidaminobacteraceae bacterium | reverse complement strand
GCACCACTCGCTCGCCCCATCTCAGTGCCCAGTCTACCGATGGAATGTCATCGCGTCCTCTCACAAAAGGAAACACTCAAGGTCTCCTCACCACTAATATACCACATTTGTTGAACGTAAAACTATTTTTTTATTGTAATACAGTATCTATACAATTGGATAAATATTCTTTATAATAATTCATATGTAAAAAAATATTTTGGAGGTGCGCCATGTTCCTATCCAGAGCCCCTAATTAAGCCTATCCAAGGCCTCCACCGACACCCTTCATACCTGTTAAGTTCAAACTCAAACACATGAAGGGAGTCCTAAACCCATGAAGCATTTATTTCGATATAAACACCCACAGCACCAACTTTCACCTCTAGCTAAGCACAATTTACAACACCTGCGAGGCTATTATTTTTGTAGAGCTTTAATATTTGGCTATGTCATTGAACGGCTCTATTGGGCCACCAAGGGCATCAGTGTCGGAGACACGGTTCTGCTAGAAATGATTTACGCTATCGTTTTAACTGGGTTTGAAATTCCCAGCGGCATTTGGGCAGACCGTTTTGGCAGAAAACAACTGATTGTCGTTAGTACGGTACTGGCCTTTTTCAGCAATGCCCTACTGCTCTTTGGCAGTGGTTTTGGCGCTTTTGCGCTGGCTATGGCCATTTCAGCCTGTTACGGCGCTTTTAGCAGTGGTTCAACGAATGCCCTGCTCTTTGACAGTTTAAAAGCAGTCGGTGAAGAACAGCATTTTGCCAGTTGTCTGGCATCTATAAAAAAATGGAAACTGGCTAGTTACATGCTCGCCGCGCTTGGTGGCAGTTTTATGGCGGCTCAGTTTGGTATGACGCTCAATTATCAGCTGTCTTTAGTGAGCTGTACAGCTGCTGTTTACTGTGCGCTAAAACTTAAAGAACCTAGTATTAAGAGTTCTTGCGAGGAAGAAGTCGCGCATTGGTCAAGCACCTACTGGCACGCTACGCTTCAGCTTTTCAAAAGCCGCAACGTACTGATGCCACTGCTAGGTGGTCTGATTACTGGTGCCAGTATTATTTACATTGACGAGTTTTGGCAGAACTACTGCCAGTTGATACCGCTTCCCATTGCACTATTTGGTTTTATTTCGCTATCATTTGGAGGCGTCCAAGCCTTGTCGAGCCATATGCTGGAACGCTGGGGCGAACAAGTTCGGTGGCAGCTTCTAGTGCGAAAAGGACTCGGCTTGATTTGCCTCCTCTTTGGCCTGCTATTTATGGCCCTCGGTCTGACACCGGGCTGGTGGGGTCTGTTAATCATGCCAATGGCTTATGTCATTTACACGGCTATAGAATTAGACAGCCTAAGTGCTCTGCACCACCACACCCGTTCTGAGGTGCGCGCAGGGGTCGAATCCAGTTATTCAATGTTGCTGAGACTGGTCTCCATCGGCTTCGGGCTGCTCTTTGGCACTAGCGACCGTCTGGTCGTAACTGCTGGTTACATGAAACTTGGTATTGGCATAACCGCCATTAGTCTACTCATGATCTTCTTACAATTAAAACATTCTAAAATGACAAAGGAGCTAACCGATGAGCAATATAGACAAACGCAATCTGCTCGATGAAGAGCCTTTCTCCTATAAAGTACAAAAGGACCAAAAAATCCACCTATTTTGGGAAGGCAAGTCCGTTAAGATTATTAAAGAAGTGGAGGCTAAGAAATTTTTGGCCCGTATGGAAAGTGCGGCTGATATGAAGGAACAACAGTTGATTATGGCAAAACTCACAGGGAATTTTAAACGTGGCAACGAGAAGGTTGCGAAGAAAGGGAAATATTAATGGAAGCTACATAACCCCCTTGACTTTGACGCCACGTCAACCAGTACAATAGACCTTGAAAGGAGGGCTGCCAATGGAACTGCAGACCATTAGCCAAGTCGCGAAAAGCTATAACATTTCAACGCGGATGCTACGCTATTATGAACAAATTGGACTATTGCCCAGCACCCGGCTCGAGGACTATGCCTATCGGGTATACGACGAAGCAGCTACTAAGCGGCTTCAACAAATTGTCGTTCTGAGAAAACTGCGCATTCCACTCAAACAGGTTGCAGAACTTTTAAGCAATGACGACGTGGTCACCGCACTCACTATTTTTGAAACAAACGTCTCAGAAATCAATTCAGAAGTCTCCGCTTTGCAGACTATCCGCACCGTGCTGGAAACCTTGATTGGTCGTCTCAATGACGCTAGGCGCCAGCAAATCCACTTTGAGCTTTTAAGCGATGAAACCCTCTTTGAAGTAATAGATACGGTATCTCACAACACCACCGAATCAAAGGAGGCAAGCTCTATGGAAGACTTAAAGCAATCTAGTGAAGTGCTGAGCAAACTTAAAAACGTCAGAGTCTTATACTTACCGCCAATGACCGTGGCATCCAGCCACTATTTTGGCAAAAACCCAGAAGAATATGCTGACGTGCCCCTTCACGAATTTGTTCGTTCAAGCGGGCTAGCGGATATAAAGCCAGACCTTAGAATATTCGGTTTTAACAACCCTTGTGACCCCGACGAAGACGGCAACTACGGTTATGAGTTTTGGGTAACAATTCCCGACGACATGGACGTACCGGCGCCCCTTGTAAAGAAACATTTTGAAGGCGGCCTTTACGGCGCACATTCAATTCAAATGGGCAACTTCCACGAGTGGCAACAGCTCTTCGCTTGGGCCAAGGACAACGACAGCTATGTCCATGATATTCGTGAACCCCTTGGTATGGGTGGGAGCATTGAGGAACATTTGAACGTTTACCATTACTACAAGCACCAAGACCCGGAGAAGGCGCAGTTTACTCAGGTGGATTTGTTGATTCCGGTGAAGGAGAAGTAATTTTACGCATTAAAAAGGGACTTCCAATTTAGTTTTGGAAGTCCCTTTTCTTAATATCTTTTCAGGTCTTTTAACAGTTGGTACAAACTTAAATTTAATGATTTTAAAAATGAGAACCGCAATCCTATTTTCTACTTACTTAACAGCTTTATATTCTGTCATAAAAATCCTCTTAATTCGTACCACTCCGTATATTTATTCAAAATCAGTTAAGCTTAAACCCTGTTGTGGCAGGTTGGTTCTCCCACTTTTCACCATCAGACCTATAATAATACCGTTCTACCTTGCCTTCTGGCGTCATAATGTCCACAATAAAAACTTGTCCTTCTTGAATTTGCATCGGATAATTATAATAAGGGACCATATCATTACTTAATTCCGCATTTTTAAATACTTCATAAGCATTTTCTACCCGCCAAGTTTCACGCCACTTAAATTTTTGTGCGTCATTAAATTCTTCTTTACCAAAGTAAGAAGCTTTGTAGGCTTTTCCGTTTATTTTCAGCGTATCCACTCGAATTGGTTCCGACATTAAAGCATAAGAACTAATGTCTTCCGAAAAAATTTCAGTTCCCAAAAGCTTCGTGAGTTGATTCGCCATACACGGTACTTTACCTGAATAGTTTAAACTTTCCAGCCCGGTATGCGCTACTCCATAAATGCCCATGATGTCCTCATCATTTAGCTGCTTAAACGCCCAAATAAAGTTCTCAGCCATTTTGTTTTCTCTATAAACATCATCATTATCCTTATAATATATCCGACCTTGCTCAATAACTTCTTCAGCGCGCTTATAATTTTCACTCTCTTCTAATTGGTGCTCTTCCAAATAAGATAAGTAACGGTAACCTGTCGCCTCATACCTATGTCCCACATCCGTACCATGAAAAATAGTTTCCGGACAGGTTGCCTTGATTTCTTTATAGAACTTAAGCGTATCTGGCGTATACGCTGCCGTCCCATCTAACGCGCTATAGAAATCTTCAAGAATTTTATTGTCTTTTTCTTTCATCCATATATTAAGAAGTTCAGCCTCATAATAGGGGTACTCAATAAATAAATGCCGCATCCCCTTTTCATTGTAATAAGACTTCCAAAGCGCCAACTCTTTCGCCATGATTTTGGCATTACCATGTGACTCACCGTAAAGATACACGGTACCCATAGTAACAGGCTCATTAAGTTCATTCGCTGTACTCGTCGAAACAGAGTCATCCATATTTGAATCAAATGCCGATTGTTGTCCGCAACCTGTAAAAGTCAGCAACGTTACAATCATTAAAAATAGTCCCATTAATCGTTTCATCTTGATCAACCTTTCATCATTAGTCAGATTATGTAATGTACAGAAAATATTATATTATATATTTTTTGTAGGTCATATTAAAATTATATAAAGCCACTCTAAGAACGTTTATTAAAGCATTTACGTGTTACATAAAAAAGTGGTGTTGCACCCTAATTACTTAGAGCTACAACACCACATTGCTTTCTTCTACGCCCCTGCCACCGTCAACCCCGCCACATATAGCGACGGTGACCCTACATAAGCCCCATAAGGCATACCAAATCTCAGGTCGTCCGCTATCCCTTCAACGGACTTGAGCATGTCAAAATAATTTCCGGAAATAGTTATGCCGCTAACGCCCGTTGTCACCTCGCCTGCTTCTACCAAAAAACCACTGGCTTGAAGCGAGAACTCACCAGAAATGGCATTAATC
>JBGSUZ010000184.1:0-5109 GCA_041753235.1 Acidaminobacteraceae bacterium | reverse complement strand
TGCTGGCATAGCCGACTGAGTTGTTGAAGGTGTGGATTTTTTTTGCAAAATAGCCCTTTGTATTACGCGCTGGAACTATGGCTACGCCTATGTCTTTTAGTTTTTCATAAAATTCTGGGTACGTAGCCACAGGTGGTAGGTCTGCGGCCTTTGTTTTTTTACTGACTTTAGGTTTGCTCTTATAACCCTCTAGTCCGATGATGGCGCCCAGCATACCCAGCAGTGTCGGTTTAGGCACATGCCCATATGAAAAATAAGCAAAACTATTGACGTCTGGTCTTTTGAAATGGGCTGTTTTTCCATGTAAATGAAATTTAAGCAACTTCATATTAGATCACTTCTCTCGAATAAATGTTGAAGTACTGAGCTTTTTCATGTTCAAGCCCTTTTAACTTCAATTGGTATGGGTCATAATAAACTTCAATTTTGTCAATTTCCTGACTAATAGCCGTGTTGAGCAAGCTGTTAAGTCGTTCTAAGTTCAGTTCGCACTGGCTATTTTCATATTGAAGGCTAATGAGCTGGGCTAAATCTGGTAACGTATAGTTACTGCCTGCTTTCATTTCTACAAATATACTATACTCATTGTCACAACCGTATTTGCTATTGGTTGCAAATGCTGTCGCACTGTTAAGTGCAGCTACTTTGAACTTTTCATATGCTTCTTCTGTGTAACCTTCAAAGTCTTTAGCAAGGCCAACGTAACAGTCATAGCTGTTCGGGTTTACTGTGAATGGGTAGCAGTAGTGGGCTCTGTCTACTACAGTTTTTGTTCCTAAAGAAGTCGCTTCTGCATCGTCTTTAGAGGAATTTCTAAAAGGCGATAAGATGTCCTGCACTTCAATTTTTGTGCCTTTATAAAGGTTAAAACCTTGTCCTACCTGTACTGCGCCTGTAATAGAAAATGACTGCGTCCCTTCTGCGAAAGTTGCACCAAAATTCATAACGTCTATGGCGTTGAATAAGTTGCCCAGAACTTTGTCGCTTTCTTTTGCAAGGGGCTCAAATAAAAATTCGTAACGCTCTTTTAACGTACAAGGCTGGAACTTGCCTTTTTCGTCTTTAAAGCTCTTTATGTAGAGTACGTTTTCACCTTGGTTAACCCATGCCGCTTTCATTGGGTATTTAAACGCTTTGTCACTGCCGTAAATTTCATTCTTAGAGGTATGCTTTGGTCTGCCTGAAAAATCTGCATTCCAGTTTGCCATGATGCTTCGAATTCCTGCAACGCCATAAACTCTGTTATTCTTCTTCATTTGTAGTGCCTCCTCGTTTTTCTAAGAATAGGTTATTAGACAAAAATCCTGCTAAGAATAAGTCTTCGTTAAAGGTGCTTGTATTATCAAATGCCATCAATTTTGACAGTGCACTGTTAAAGGTTTGGTTTGCCAAATTAATGCCGTGGCTGTACTTTTTATACCAGTATTTAAGTTCTTCGTTTAACGAACCTGCATTTTCTTTGTTTAAAAAATGTTCCACCACGTCATGATTCATTTTTTTCTTTTCAGATTGATACACGACGAAGAACGCCACCTGTCCGGCTACAAAAGCATACAGGTCTGGGTGCTTCAAATCTTCATTGTCTTTAAGTTCTACCGCTAAACGCATTTCATGACTTAACTTTTTTAAGTTGCTTTCCAAAATATCCCCTCCTAAATTAAATGTCTTTAAGCAAGCTATGTAGCAGTTAAATGCACCTTGACCTTTTGCCCTGCTTTTCGTTGCCATGTCTAACATTAGTTCTCTAAAATGCTGACCAATAACAAACTGGAGGCTTAAAAAATCGCCTTTGTTTACGAAGTTTGAAACGGCATCTCTTGTGTTCAGTAAATTGACTATGAGTTTTTTGCTCATAAATTTGCTGGGCTTAATCTCACCAGCATCCTTGGATATGTTATGAATCAATTGACGGTCAAATAACATTTCGTCAATACAGCCTAAAAATGCTTCTACGGTCTTGTTATTGTAAGTACCGTAATACGGTAAGTCCCAGCTGTTTGTCTCTTTGTTAAACACATTAATACCTAATGAATTGCTCACCTCAAATTCAATGTGCTTCGAATGGGCTGGCACAATGTCAAAGTCTCTGATTTCAAGTTGGTCGTCTTCAACTATAGTAGAAATATAATTGACATCATCACTCCCTGAAGTCCAATTTTCCTTTTCTAAAATCATATCAAACTTAAATTTTTGAGGTATATATATGGTCTTAGTCTCTTGTCCTTTTATCCATAACGCATATCGATTTAGCGTCAATGCATTATCGAGACCTATTAAAAAAGGTACTTCAAAAGGAGTTGTCCTATGCACTAAATAAGGTTTTTTATCATTTAAACCCATATTAGTATCTGATAATCCAAAAACTTCACCATTATATTCAATATTAAAATTATCTTTATTAAATATCCTATGTCTTAAATAACGTTCACCCTCACTTTTAAAATCCCTTAAATTGTCCCTCTTAACAAACACCCTAACATATGTTGAGAATTCATCATCTTTATCAATTAACCATTCACGTTGATTGTTAAAGAAATTAAATAATGACTTTGAACATTTATCACGTACTTCTTGAGCAAGCAGTCCCTCTATTCTATTAAGTATTAATTCTGAACCATATCTTTCAGAATTCAATTTAGCAAAATAGTCACCAAGTTCTTTATTCAACTCTTCGGAAGATAATGATTTAGTTCCAATAAGTTTTTCTTTTTTCATAAATACTGACAAACAATTATTACTGTGTATTACTTTAGCTGGAGCTACAACGCATTTTCGATTACTAATATAATCGGAATAGAAATCAGCCTCCCTAAACCAAAAATACTGTTCACTCCTTAGTTCTGATTGGTTTTCTTTCCAATGTATAACCATATGCTGCAGTGGTTTTCCCTGAGCATCTATTTGTATGTAAATGCCCTCTTTCAGATTGTAGTTTTCTATAATCAGCTGGTCTCCCCGCTCTTTATACGCTTCTTCAAACGGTGCTAACAAATTGTAAAACACTTACGATCACCTCCTTTTGTTGTATAAGCAAAACCCTGTACCCAGTGCGGAATTCTTTTCAAGCAATGAGCAGGCTACCGCCGTTTTTGCAAGAACTTGTGAACGCTCATCTTGTTTGAACCTGACCATTAGCTTGTGTCCAAATACCTTGCCTCCTTTATAGTTCATAATAATAGGCCGTTCATTTCCCACTTCAATAAACTCAACTGAATTGATGTCAAATGTCTCATTTGTGTCGTTTAATAAGTTATATTTCTTGACGAGGTTGTTATGAATTTTGTCAAATAGTAAGTCCATACCCTCTTCTTTAGTCCAGTACTTGTTGCCAAGTGTCACCACCGCAGGTGTTGTTGTTTCAACTATTTCAATATATTTAGGTTCTCGTACTTCCATTTGGCAACCCATCGCCTTGAAGCAGTCGTTTTCCATTTGGTTCATGAGTTTAACAAAAGGTGCTGCAATTTCATAAACGGGTGTTCTGAGTTTAACTTGGTATATTCGGTTTGCTTTGTAGACCTTATCTGCCTCAAAGGGATAGGGAAAGCTGTATCCGTAGAGCTTCACTGTGTGCTTACTATGCGCCTCTCTTAAATAACCGTCTCTACTCATACAATAATTAACGTAAATAGATAATTTTTCACCTATATCTTTAAAATGGATGTCTTGTTTAAAAAAAAGAGTGACCCTTAACTCATAAAATTTCATTGTTTGCCTCCCCTGAGTAAAGTTTATGTATTGTATATGCAAATTGTTTCATTTGTTCTCTAAGTTCGGGTGGTCCCAGTACTTCGACTTGCTCTTCAAAAGTGAACAACCAGCTGATAAATGTTTTTGTAATCCCCACTTCTACGGTGACTAGAAAATGTTCTTCATCGTATATTTTTGAAATGATTTTTTCTCCAAATCTGTCGTATACGACTGTTGCTAAACTATTGTGAAATGCTAGGTCTACCCATGTCAGTTTTTCTGCTGGAAACATGTCGAAGGTATTCCTTGTGTACTTGTCCGGACTGTACCTATGTACGGCTTCATTTCCTGAATCTATAGGCGTGTTCAGCAAGTCCACACACCCCATTCTGTCTACCCTATAAGGGCTAATACACTTAGTCCGATGTGCACTGACTCCCAGCAGATACCAGTTTCCGTCCTCAGCTACCAGACCACAAGGCTGAACTTCGTACCCCTCACTTCTTTTAGAAACTCTCGTTTTATTGGGCATTAACTGATAATAGTCAAAATGAATTCTACGTTTAAGCTGTATAGCACGATGAATTGTGTCTATATTAGATAAAATTTGCTCATTTTCACTCTTGATGACACTCCAATAATTGATGTGCTCGGTAACTGCACTGGCTTCATTCACGCTGACTAGCGTCTTTAATTTTGAAACAATTTCTTTGCTCAGACCAACCGGAATTGCTTTAGAATATACCACCAAGTCAACTAATAGCTTAATTTCTTTAGGTAAAAAATTTCTCTGGTTTATCTTATAAGTATTTTCACGTTCACGTACGACTTCGACTTGAAGGCCATATTCCTGTAAAAGTTTTAGGTCTTGTTTTAACGTTTTAGCCGTTACGGTTACGCCACACTTTTCAAGTTCACTTATAATTTTTAGTGTATTGATTGAATTCGCTGAGTCCGTGTTTTCCTCAAGTATCTTTTTTAAGTAGAGCATTTTTAATTTTTGAGCATTTCCTGCTCCAATCATCTATTCACCTTCTTTGGGTATAATGAACCAGCTAATTGTCAGAATTGTTCTTGTTCTCAATTAATACCATAGCATAAAATTCTCAAGCAGTCTCGGTTTTCTCCATTTCTTCCACCCGTATTTCTTTTTTGTAATATAGGTAGAAATTATGAGCCCGTTTCTGCTTCTAAAATGGAAAAAAGCCACTAAGTACCTATGAATTTAGAATCATTCTAGGGGCTTAGTGGCTTTTGGCTTTTGTATTTTAGAGGTTCTGGTGTTAACTGTTTAAGGTGATGGTTAGTATGGTGTTTTAAAGTGATTTTAGGTACAGGTCATGTTGTTGTTATCTAAAGCACCTCATAGAACAAAACGCCACAGGACTAAAGATATTTTAATACATCTAATGTTCTTAT
>JBGSUZ010000183.1:0-4334 GCA_041753235.1 Acidaminobacteraceae bacterium | reverse complement strand
TGCCGTCTTTATCTTTTAAACCGTCTTGGATGACTTTAAACCCTGAAGCTAAGTCAAAGTCGTAACTGATGATTGGGCCATTGGCTGATGTTCCTTCGCCTGAAATGCCACAATGTTGTCCAGCGCGGATGGTGCCAGGTGCAGCGACAACTGCTTGCGGTAGCACTTCTGCGGGCGGCTTTGCTGGGTCTTTTACCTCTTTTGGTAAAATACTGATTTTATGCTCTGCCCATTCTCTATTGCCGACTTTATCAACTACCATTTCTTTGAAGGTAACTACGCCGTCTTTGGCGTAGGTTTCTTTATTGGCTGTGTCGATGGTGAAGCTTGTATCTTTGGTGTAGCCAAAGTAGTCTATGTCATTTTTTGTGTGGTTTAAGATGAACCAGTTGTAGTTGACCACTGCATTGTTAGTTGGAATGAAAGATGCGTCTTTAAGTGCTAGGTTGATTGGACTTTCTATTGTCTGTGTTTCAATGGTAATAATGTCGTCTGTCTTATTGTCTGCGCCGTGATAAATGGTGAAGTCTGCTCTTAGCTTGGTGGGGTCTGCTACGGTAACTTGTACGTTGGTGCTGGCTTCTACTGTGATGTTATGAATTAAGGAGTATCTGATTTTAGGTGTGGATATTCCTTTAAATTGAATGGTTTTAGGTTTTGAGCTGTAGTCTTTTTTGTTGAGAGTGACTTCGTAGACGTTGTTGACTTTTTGCGTTACAGATAAGTCTTTTACGTCTACCTTTCTCGCATTATTAACGTCTGCATTTACAATTAAAGTATGCGTTACCCATTCAATGTATTTGGTTTCTTGGCCCTTCAGTTTAATTGGTTCCATATCGATATTAGAATTGAGTTTAACATATACTTTTACTGATTCTTTATCTTGTGGAATTTCAATCTTGTTGGCTACTTTAGTACATGCCTTATCTTCGTATGCTGTTATTGCAAAGCCATGTTTGAAGGTTTTGTCAATTGGTTCTACGTTGAAAGTGTTGTATGCGGTAACATATTGGTCATTTGCATTTTTTCCTCTGCCGTATGCGCGCATAGAGCCTTTTTCGTTGAGCGACGCGGGGGTTTGCATGATTAGATAGGGTTTGAGGCTATTGTCCGATAAAGTGCCACCGTATCCGGTTTTACCCGTGAGTGTCTTTGAAAGTAAGCTTTTCATAGTCCAGTGTTTTGGATTTGTGTCTTTGTACTCGTCTTCACTTATGAATGGTTTTTCAAGCATGTGGCTTGTAGTTGTTGAATCTTTTATATTTTCCCATGAAGCAGGTGCTTTATTTTGAGTAAAATACGTATATGTTGGTAAATCAAATATATTTCTATCACCAACTACTGGCCCATTCGTATATTTGTCGTTAGTAACGGGATTTCCAAAATAATCATATCCCAAGTACCTGTATTCTCCTGCGCCGAGCAGTTTGCCATCTACCCAAATACCTTTAAACGGCCCCTCTTGACCAAAACCTTTTGCGGTCAAGTGATTCCAGTTGTAAGCCGTAACATGTTGACTTTCTAAGGGTTTAATTGCGACATACATGCCCTTAGAATTTTGAAGTTTGACCTTTTGAATGAATAGTTGGTCGATTAATGATTTTTGATATTCTGTCAATTTATTAAAACCTGGATAGAAGGATTCATTTGCTTGATACATTGCTGCATAACTTCTTTCCATTTGTAGAAATGAGCCTACTAAGAAGCTGAGGATGATAAAAAACGAGATAACTCTTTTCATATTTTATCCTTCCTGCCTTATTTAAGTGTTGATTCCAATAAAGGTACAACAGCCTGTGCATCAGAAAAACATAATTTAATACCATTATAGGTTTTATAAACTGTCTTACTTTCGCTGTATCTGTCCTTACCTTGACAATAGTCCTTAAACATCTTAAAAATAGCTTCTCCGTCCTTATCACCATAAACACGTTTAAAAGTCTGTAGGATATAAGCAGTATGTTTATTTAAATCTTTACCACTTTCAACACAAAAGCTGACTTGTGGTGCAAAAGGAAGATTGCTTAGTTTCTGAGTTTCTTTAGGATTCGGATACAGAGAAACATGCCCTATACTTGTAACATAATGGTCATAATCCGTACTCACACCAAAATACATATGTGAATCGCTTATAGTAAACATCTGCGCATAATACCCATTTGTCTCTGCATATTGCGTACTATACTTTGCAAGGTCATAAGCTAAGCGGTTCAAATTCTTCTGAGGCATTTCATAGTAACGGTGTGCCTTACCATCCTGAACACCGTCCACGTTGATAAACATCAATTCACCGTTGTAAGGAATGAAATTGCCACCAACTCTATCGAGGCTCAACCAATCCTTGATTTCTAAATCAAGCACTGACAACCCAATACTATTATTATGTCTTTCTTTTCCGTTCGCTGACTTACCAGTTGTCTGATCCTCAAACTCTTGATCCGTCCACCAATTCGTCAACTTGCCTTTCATCGTAATCGGTTTTTCCGAATACCAAACATCGCCTGAGTTCTTCAGACCGCTCTTGTCCTTCTCAATCACTACCGTTTTGTTTTTGACCTGCGCTAAGAAAGCATTTAAGAAGTAATTGACGGTTTCACCGTAGTCTTTTGTGTTCTTGCTGACAGTCACCGAATCGCGCATAGACTTGTCCATGAGCTTTGTGATTAACACCGCTGCTTCTGCTCTTGTCAGTGGGTTCTTCGGCTCGAAATTGCCATTGCTACCTTTGATAATGCCTAGTTGGTAGGCTTTTAAAACGGCGTCCTTGTTAATGTCGTTCACTATTTTAAAGTCCTTAAACTTGAAAGATAAGTCTTTGTTGGCTTCTGTTGTATCGCCCATCAGTGCCAATGCTCTGTCCACCACTTGCACCGCTAGCTCCCTTGGCATGTCACGGCCCTCATACTGAGACACTTCGTCGCTGCCAGCGTCCTTAATTAAGCCAATTTCAGCCGCTTTTTCAAGGTAAGGTGTATAATACTTCTGCCCCTCACCAGCCGTTAAGTCCTTAAATTCTGGCTTAACCACTTTCAGCGCCATAATCAAAAAATCTTCCGTTTTAAGCGTACTATCCGGCTTGAAATAACCATTGCTGCCTTTCACATAACCTTCCTTATAAAGACGTTCCACGTAAGACATACTCCAGTGCTTGTCCGTATCTTTAAAACCGCCTGTCGCAGTAGTTGCCATTGAAATGTTTGGTACTGCCGCTGTCATGCCCATAATTACCGTTAAAGCCATTGCTGTTTTTTTCATGTCTAATTCTCCTTTTAACGCATATTACGTTTATTATACAACATTTATTTCAATTTGAAAATAATGTAAATAACTTTCATTTAAAAGCTTTCTACAAAAACCAAAATCAGCCAGTGATGGGGTCACTGGCTGATTTTGGTTTTTGTTAAATTGTTTGATACACATTGGGTGCATCGTGTAGAAGCTATGCACCTAACAAAAGAGGTTGCGAGTAGGGTATTTTGGGGAAATATCCTTCTTTTATATTTCTAAAGCAGATTTGCCGTAGAAAGCACATTCGTAAATCTTTCTAACGTCAGCTGCTGAAGAAGCTCTTGGGTTTGTTAATGTACATGGGTCCTCAAAAGCATTTTTGCTCATGCGATCCAATACTTCAAGGAATTTCTCCTCAGTAATTTCAACTTCAGTGACTTCCTTAAGTGTTAAAGGAATGCCCACTTTGAGATTTAAGTCTTGAAGTGTTTTAGTGAAGTTTTCTATTTTAAGGTCATTTTCGAGTTTTGCTACCTTGTCAGTGGCTTTTCTGTTGTAGTCTACAATGTAAGGCATGAGAATCGCATTGGCAAGACCATGAGTAATACCAAATTCACCGCCAATTTTATGCGCCAAGCTGTGAATTAAACCCAGCGAAGCATTTGTAAAGGCCATACCTGCAAGTGCTGAAGCGTTGTGCATGTCTTCTCTTGCTTTAATATCAGTGCCTTTTGCATAAGCCGTTGGAAGCTGTGCAAATACAAGACGAATTGCTTCAAACGCAAGTGGGTCAGTGAAGCTCGTTGCCGCTGTAGACACGTAAGCTTCAACAGCATGAGCCATAACGTCCATGCCAGTGTTTGCCGTAATATGTGGTGGCATTTGTGCAGGAATGTTAGCATCTAATAAAGCCACATCTGGTGTCATTTCATAAGAAACGAGCGGGTATTTGATGTGGTTTGCTGTATCTGTAATAACTGAAAATGCTGTAATTTCAGAAGCTGTACCACTTGTTGAAGGCACTGCAATGAATTTTGCTTTTGTTCTGAGTTTAGGGAACTTACCCGCTACAAGGTCTTCAAACTTTGTCTCAGGATACTCGTAGT
>JBGSUZ010000182.1:0-2682 GCA_041753235.1 Acidaminobacteraceae bacterium | reverse complement strand
TATGGAGATCATTTTATTGTTTCTTTTACAGAAATGCTAAATGAAGTTTTTAATACAGATATAAGGATTCGCATGGGTGGCGACGAGTTTTTAGTGATTATTGAAGGGGCTGATATTGGCGCTTTAGAACAAAGTTTGGCCCAAGTAGAACTGCTTTGTAAAGAAAGGCCAATCATTATTTCGGACACAGTGACATTTGTGCCCTCCGCAGCATGGGGGTGGGCTATTAAACCGATTGAAACCCCACAAAATAAAGAGCAGTCAAAACAAAACGTTAATGACTGCATCTCTCAGGCAGATCAAATGATGTACCAGCATAAAGCAAGCCTAAAGCGGCGGAGAAGTGACCATCAGTCTCGATAAAATTTCATGAAGTGCTTCTAAGAATCGGCGGTCGTCTTCCGCCGTTCTTTTTTTGAATTTAGTATATTTACCGCTTTGTTTACGGAGTTCCTTGTGAAAATGACGCTTTTCCAACAGGTAATCAATATTTTGCGCGTCTATAAGCTGCCCGTATTGAGTCAGTGCATAAGCTTTTTTAGCAATAGCCATTGCGGCAAGTCCATAGTCCTGTGTTATAACCAAATCGCCAGGGAGCAATCTGTTGGCGATGAAAAAGTCTGCCATATCTGAGCCTTGATCAACCGTGTGAACCGTGCCATAGGCAAGGTCTATGTGATGAGAAATGTTCTTAACGACATGCAATTCTATATGAAGCTTTTCTGCAGCAACAGCCGTTTGTGAAACGACTGGACAGCCATCAGCATCAATCCAAATGACCATAGTGACCTCCAAGTGTTAAATGATAAAGTGATGTTTCCAGTTATATTATACGTGATGTTAAGGTTAATGAACATAAAAAGCGCCGCTAGCATAATTTGTTTCAATTGAAACGAACTATCAGCGACGCTTTTTTATATGAAAATTACTTTAAGGGCTATATGCATTTAAGCCAGTTGGACTAAGTCGCCGTTTAAGATGATCTCGATTGGTTCACCTTCAAGCAACTCACAAGAGGCACCATCGTGGTTGACACTGACTTTTAGTGTTCTACCTCTAAAGACAGTTCTGAAAGAGAGCGCCTGCCATGCTTTAGGGAGGAAAGGTTTTAAATGAAGTTGACCGTTCTTGACGCGAAGACCACCAAAACCGAGTACAACGGACATCCATGTCCCCGCCATAGACGTGATATGAAGACCATCTTCGGTGTCGTTATTGTAGTTGTCTAGGTCAAGTCTTGAGGTTCTAAGATACATTTCGTAGGCCTTGTCTTCCATCCCGAGCTTTGAAGCTAATATGCCGTGGACACACGGCGATAGTGAAGATTCATGTACGGTTCTTGGTTCGTAGAATTCAAAGTTCCTACGAATGACTTCTTCGCTGTAATTATCTTCAAAGAAAAAGATTCCTTGGAGTACATCGGCTTGCTTGATGAAACAAGAACGAAGAATTCTATCCCAAGACCACTTTTGATTGAGAGGCTTGTGAATTGGATCAAGATCTTTGACTAGAATTTGTTCTTTGTCCATGTAGCCATCCTGTTGAAGGAAAATGCCGAGTTCTTTGTCCTCTGGAAGGTACATTTTAGTAGCAATCATAGTCCATGAGGCCATTTCTTCTGGTGTTAAACCAAGAAGGGTTACGAGACGGTCGTAGTCGGTTGGATAGTTAGTTTTAATATATGCAGCAATTTCTACTGCATAATTTAGGTTCCAAGCTGCTAACAAATTGGTGTACCAGTTATTGTTGACGTTATTGTCGTATTCGTTAGGACCAGTAACGCCGAGCATCATGTAACAGTCCTTTTGAGGCACGTAGTTGACACGGCTTGCCCAGAAACGAGCTGTTTCTGCAAGTACTTCAAAGCCGTACTGTGGCAGATGGTCATAGTCGTGGGTGTAGTTGACATAGTTGTAAATCGCGTAAGCTATCGCGCCATTTCGGTGTATTTCCTCAAAGGTAATTTCCCACTCGTTATGACACTCTTCACCGGTCATGGTCACCATCGGATAGAGGGCGCCTTTTAGACCGAGTTTTGCTGCGTTTTCCTTAGCTTTTTCCAACTGATTGTGTCTGTAGATCAGCAAGTTTTTAGCAATTTGTGAGTCCGCAGTACCAAGGTAGAAGTAGAGGCAATAAGCTTCTGTGTCCCAGTAGGTGCTGCCGCCGTATTTCTCGCCAGTGAAGCCTTTAGGGCCAATGTTGAGCCTTGGATCTTCGCCTGTGTACGTTTGATTCATATGGAATATGTTAAAGCGAATACCTTGCTGAGCGGCTACATCGCCTTCGATTATAATGTCGTTGTGTGCCCATTTATTGCTCCATGCCTGTTTGTGAGCGCGGAGCATGCCGTAGTAGCTGAGTGAGAAGCCTCTAGTAAGCGCTTCCTCAGATTGGATGGTTACCTGTTCGTCTGCGTAGTCTCGGTTTGTAGCGGCACCGATGTATTTATAGAGTTGTACGCTTTGACCTTCGCTAAGGTTTAAGTCATAGGTCAGTGAAGCCCATTTCTCATCTTGAAGAGCTTCAGTAGGGAAGTACTTAGCGCCATCTATAAAAACATCATTTTTCATAGAAACAGCAACTCTGTAGTTTGTTTTCTTAGTGTCCATTGTCACAAAACCAAACTCATTTTCAGTATTGGCAGCTGTTTCTACTGGAATCCAAAATTTCTCGTCATAG
>JBGSUZ010000181.1:0-5773 GCA_041753235.1 Acidaminobacteraceae bacterium | reverse complement strand
GCATTGGCTCTGCATAGCCATAGCAAAGCGCCTTGCAAGGTCATGTTCTCACCGTCGGTCGTCCCTATGTCCAGAGGTATTTTAAGCGCTGTTTACGGTACAATCGAAAAAAAATACAGCGCCGAGGCACTGTATAAAATTTATAAGAAACTATATGAAGACTCGCCGTTCATTCGAATGGTAGACCAACCACCAACTACAAAAGCTGTTAGAGGCTCCAATTACGCGGACCTCTGGGTTCATGTAGACAGTCGAACCAATACGTTTATTGCCATGGCAGCCATAGACAACCTCATGAAAGGGGCTGCCGGTCAAGCTGTCCAAAATATGAACCTCATGATGGGATTTCCTGAAACCTATGGCCTTTCGCACATTCCGTTATACCCATAAAACACATCTACTTAAAAGGAGGAATTCCCCATGTTAAACAAAGCCCTACCCGTCAACGGGTTTCAATACGCCTCTATCCACGCAGGCCTGAAAAAGAAACGTAAAGACCTATCATTAATATACTGTCCAAACGGTGCGATTGCTGCTGCTACTTTTACGACCAATAAAACAAAAGCGGCGCCCGTCGTGGTTTCAACCGCTCATATGGCTTCTGAAAAAATTAAAGCCGTTATTATTAATAGTGGCAACGCCAATGCCTGCACTGGCGCCAAAGGCTATCAAGACGCTCTTAAGACTTGTGCGCTGACTGCTTCTTACTTAGGCATTGCGCCGGAGGAAGTCCTTGTCTCTTCGACTGGCGTGATAGGTGTACCCCTACCAATGCCAATCGTTGAAAAGGGCATTCCCACAGTAGTTGGAACGCTCTCAGAAGGCTCACTGGAAGACGTTGCTGAAGGCATTATGACGACTGACACCACTAAAAAGACTTTTACCACTCACTTTATCCTCAGCGACTCAGGCAAAACCGTTCGCCTATCCGGCATTGCCAAAGGTTCAGGCATGATTCACCCTAACATGGCAACCATGCTTGGCTTTGTCATGACAGACCTTGCCATTGAACCAAAACTCCTCAAACAGCTCACAAAAGAAATAGTCGATGAAACCTTCAACATGGTTACAGTAGACGGCGACACCAGTACCAATGACATGTTCGTCGTTCTGGCTTCTGGGGCCCTTGAGAACACACCACTTACCGCAGACAGCCCTGACCTGCCTGCCTTTAAGTCTGCCTTATTTGAAATGGCTAAAGCGCTTTCTATCAGCATTGCAAAAGACGGTGAAGGCGCCAGCAAACTCCTGCAAGTCAAACTTTCAGGTGCTAAGTCCCCTGCCGACGCCAAAGCGCTTGCCAAGTCGGTCGTCTCGTCCAGTCTTGTCAAAGCCGCTTTCTTTGGCATGGACGCCAATTGGGGCCGTATCATTTGTGCCCTTGGTTATGCAGACGCCCACTTCACCCCAGAAGAACTGAACCTCTCCCTTAAAAGCAGCGCTGGAGAAGTCCATTTAATGGTTGAAGGCACTGGCATTCAGTTTGACGAAGACCACGCCCTGAACGTCCTCAAGCCAGATGTGATAGACATTTGCATTACCTTAAACGATGGGCCTTACAGCGCCGAAGCTTGGGGCTGTGACTTAACCTATGATTATGTAAAAATTAATGGGGCTTACCGAACTTGATGTCATTACAAAAACCCCTCTCAAGGTTTATTTTGAGAGGGGTTCGTTTTTGCTCATCATTAGCTAATACTGTGAAAAGTATTTCGGCTTTTTGATAGCCTTAGCTATTTTATGTTAATATACTTATAAAAAACATCGGAGGTTCTCATGCATGCCAAGAAATTAAAGCAAGGCGACACCATTGCCGTCTTTTCTCCCTCTTCCCCAGCCACTGTATTTGCAAAAAAACGTTATGAACGCGCAAAAGCCTATATAGAAAGCAAGGGTTTCAAACTTTTTGAAGGCAATCTCACTGGAAAAAGCGACTTTTATAGGTCTGGCACTATAGCTGAACGTGCAGAAGAACTCAATGCCTTGATTCGCAATCCTGAAATTAGCTGTATCATGTCCGCTATTGGCGGCATGAACTCCAATTCACTCCTGCCTTACATCGACTATGAAGCCTTAAAACAAAACCCTAAACTGATTGTGGGCTATTCCGATGTAACTGCCCTCTTACTCGGCATTTACGCGAAGACGGGCCTGATTACCTATTATGGCCCTGCTGTGGTGGCATCGTTTGGAGAGTTCCCTCCTTTTGTAGACCAGACATTTGACTATTTTGAAACCATAGTCGTAAAGGACACACAAGTGCCTTATACCTTGGAAACACCAGATTTTTGGACAGACGAAATGATTGACTGGAACACACAGGACAGAGGCAAAAAACCTGTTTCCAACAAGCTACTTACGCTTTCGTCAGGCAAAGTTCAAGGTCGGCTCATTGGTGGCAATTTAAACACTATGAGTGGTTTTTGGAATACAGAATACATGCCAGAAATAAAAACTGGCGACATACTTTTCATTGAAGATTCGCTTAAAGACATTGCCGCTGTTGAAAGAAGCTTTGCCTTACTTAAGCTCAGTAGCGTCTTTGAGAAAATTGGCGGCCTCATTCTTGGCAAACACGAACTGTTTAAGGACAGCGGTACAGGCCGAAAACCTTACGAGGTGCTTTTAGAAATCATTGGTGAACCGACTTTCCCAATCCTTGCAGAGTTTGACTGTTGCCATACCCACCCCATGCTGACCTTGCCTATTGGCTCTGAGGTTCTGTTAGATGCAGATGCGCAAACGGTGACGCTTGTGAATGCTTTTATTGATTAACACAAGTCTCGGATTAATAACCCCACCTTTCGGGTAAAATTATTTACAAATAGAAAGGAACGTGATTGTATGCATATAACAATTAAAAATATACTGAAAAGTATTTTCATATTTGGGGTGTGCATACTGTTTACTATGAGTTGTACAACAAAAACACCCATAACAAAGGATACAAATCTAGCTAATAGCCTCAATGATGGTAGTACAACCACAAATGACTCAAGTACTGACATGACAGCCTCTACACATATGGACGTTATCAAAGTTCCCGGCGGCACAACCCCTTCGGACAAACGCTATGATGATGTTACAGAAGCCCTCACGCTCGCGCTTGAAAAGACTAAAGCTGAATATGGCGATTATAAGCTCATCATCTCTGACCACGCCATGACTGGGAGTCGCTTTGTCGAAGAAGTAAAATCTGGTGAAAATGTTAATGTGATTTGGCGCACTTATAGCCCTGAACTGAGTAAAGAACTTATTCCTATCTATATAGATCCAAGAAAAGGGCTTATGGGGTACAGACTATTTTTAATACGTAAAGAAGACCAGTCAAAATTTGCACAGGTTAAAACCTTAACCGATTTACAAAGATTCACCGTAGGTCAGGGGCAAGACTGGATGGACATTCAGGTTTTTGAACACAACCAATTAAAAGTTGTTACCGGTTCAGATTATGAAGGGCTCTTTAAAATGCTCATTGGCAAACGATTTGATTACTTTTCAAGAGGTATGAGTGAAGCTTATACGGAATATGATGACAGAAAAGACCAGTTACCAGACCTTCACATAGAGACGGGACTGACACTTTATTATCCATGGCCTTACTTCTATTATGTGAATCCCAATGAGAAACGTATTGCAGAGCGCATTGAAAAAGGACTGACAATTATGCTTAAAGACGGGAGTTTGGATGAACTCTTTAACAAATACAACAAGGCAATTATCGAAAAGGCAAATATAAAAAATCGACGTATAATACGTATAGAAAATCCATTAATGACAGGAGCACCCATAGATTTATCAGATGAAAACCTCTTGTATAATCCTGAGAAATAAACAACTGGTTAAAGGAGTGCTGGCTATGAAACTACGACCCTTAAAATTCATAAATAAAAAAATAAGCCGAAAATTCTCCTTTGCTGTAGTACTTACAATTCTGTCTGTAATGGTCATTTTTATGGCTCTTGAAATACAAACCAGCATCCTAAATGAGCAAAAAATGCTAGAAGATAAAATGACAACATTAACTGACATTACTAAAAATGCACTTTCGCAAGCACTTTGGAACTTTGATGATAAAGGGGAAAAAATAATCGCAGATAGCCTGATGAAGGATGATGCGATTGCAGGCATGAAAATATACAATGACGAAGACATCCCTATCTACTCACATTTCAAAGAAGGTACTGCGTACCATAGCGTCTATTTGATTCGCCAACACAACGCAATACAATATGAAGGTAAATTAATTGGTTATATAGAACTTCAATTTACAACTTATTATATGTCACATAACATACAAGTCGTCATTTATCGTAGACTCTTTCAAATTGGTATTCTTATGCTCGCCATGGTTATTACTGTACTTTATATTTCCATCAGAATAACACGCCCTATAGAGCATTTAAGTCGTGAAACAGCTCTTATTGCTTCTGGAGACTTGAATAGACGGATTAATGTTACCAATCAAGATGAAATAGGGATTCTCGCAGAAAAGTTCAATGAAATGGTGGCTGCCTTGGCTCAAGCTCGAGAATCCATTGCAAAAGATGCGATTGAACTAGAGCAAAAAAACAGGGAAATTTTAATTTATTCAGAAGAACTAGAAGTGCTTGTAAATGCACGTACAAGCGATTATAACCATGCTAACAGTGAATTAAAACTTAAAAATGAAGAACTGGAACATACACTAACCATATTTCATGAAACTCAAGATCAACTCATTGAAACAAAAAAAATGGCCGCTTTAGGCACATTAGTTGCAGGCGTTGCCCATGAAATTAACACGCCACTTGGAAATGGCATTACAATGGCTTCATTTCTTCAAAAAATCCACGGTGATTTGCATTATAAACTTCAAAATGGCTCGTTGTCTAGACAAGATTTACTCACATTTTTAGACGACTTCAAAGATTCAGCCATTATTCTAAGCACCAATCTCGACCGCTCTGCTAACTTAGTTCAGCACTTTAAACAACTAGCTGTAGATCTTAGTACTGATGAGAAAACGACCTTTAGTCTCCACGAAAATATTGAAACAGTCATCATTAGCCTCAAACATGAATACTCCGGCACAAAACACCAACTTGAGAACCTCTGTTCAAAAGGATTAATGCTCACCAGCTATCCCGGAGAATTTTCGCAAATTTTCACCCACTTGATTAAAAATTCACTAGAACATGGCTTAAAGGATCAACCCCAAGGCCTAATCCAAATTTCAGCCAATCTAAGCGATGATGACCTGCTTCGCATCGACTACACAGACAACGGCATTGGCATATCTGAGGACAACTTAACTAAAATATTTGACCCCTTCTATACCACAAGCCGTTATCATGGCAATGCCGGTATTGGCTTGAATATAATCTATAACATCGTCACGCACAAGCTACATGGCAATATTCACTGTGAATCACGCCCTGGAGCTGGTGTCAAATTTGTAATTTTCTTACCAATGGAACAAACTACTTAATAGGTGAATAATGGAGTGTATCTAATATCTCTTGCTCATTAAACAACCGAGTAACTACTTCTTCATAATCACGAAGTTTTTCAGACTTACGAATTTTCTTAGCGTATTTTTCAGGGTTTGAAAAAGCCTGCCCCATGTAGTGCCAAAGTTCTTTCATTTTAAACAGCACATTGCGCTCGCCAAAAAATAAACTTTGATACTCCGCATAAATTTGATCATGGAAAGCTCTTAGTGTTGCTTTATCCATTTTGGGCTGGCCTTTTAACTGACCTACCAAGTTAGCATTGGTAAGTAGTCCTCTGC
>JBGSUZ010000180.1:0-7834 GCA_041753235.1 Acidaminobacteraceae bacterium | reverse complement strand
GGCAAACGGCAACCCCTCATAATGAAGTAAATCTTCAAACGTGTACCCCGTCATTATTTCTGAATGTTTATTGGCATATATGATTTTGCCATTTTTATTGGTGATTACAATAGAATTGTGCGCAGATGTCAAAATACCATTTAAAACACTATCGAAACTTGACTGTTCACTATTTTTTTGAATATCATCGAGAATAATTTTGAGTTCTATTTCGAGAAAATCTGGTCGTAACGCATAGTCGAAACCTTTACCTAAATACTCAGACATCCTTGAATTATCAGCTTGTTTCATAATAATTACAAAGTAATCATACCTCGTCTTTAACTGCTGAAAGTCATCGTAATATTCTATTAGCGTACTTTCATTGATAATGAGCACAGAAAACAAACCCTCTTGATGTGTTGACTGTAAATCATAATCAACGGCAACTACACCGTCAAACGCGCCACTAATCAGATGTTGGAAAACCTCAAACTGATATTCAATTGGTGATAAAAATGTAATATGAAGCTTTTTAAAATTTGTCATAGGCAATCAATCCATGCCATTAGATTGAATGTGATCCACAGCACTGTCTAATGAGTTCAAACAAGGTAGGATGAGTCCAAGTTTTGTAATCTCAATAACCTTGTCTACTCTTGAATGATTGGAAACGACTACTAAACCGGCATGACGCTCAGCTTGATACTTATAAAGAGAAATCAACATACCAATGCCAGTACTATCGATAAAATCGACAGCACTAAGGTCTACAATTAGCTGCTTAATGTCTTTATCTTCGACAATACCCTTAATCTCATTTTTCAGTTGATCCGTTCCATCTAAAATCAGTTTTCCTTCAATGCTTACTACCGAATATGGCGTTTCATGTCTCCATTTCATATATCCACACTCCAATCTGAATTACAGTTTAAAGATTTGAATTGCCCGGTCTAACTCATCTATTTCAGTTGCTAAGTCAATGTTCATTTCCGCAATACTCAACAACGTCGAATTTTGTTCTTCAGCAGAAGCCGTTACTTCCTGTGAATTTGCAGCATTTGTGTGTATATTGTCGGAAATATGAACAATCTCTTTGTCAATGCCGCGAATAGAGTCTGAGAACACTTGGGATACTGATTCAAGCGATATGACTTTATCCAAAAGATCTTTCGCCTCACCAACAATTTGCGCTAAAGATTCATCAGCATTTCGAATTACTGAAATTTGACTCATAACTTCATTTTGATTCACTTCCATGGAATTTACAGTTGCGGTTGTCTCTGATTCAATATTTTCAATTAAACTAATAATGCTTACTGCTGCACCGCTAGATTCTTCAGCTAGTTTTCTAATTTCTTCAGCAACTACAGCAAATCCTCTGCCGTGTTCTCCTGCTCTAGCAGCTTCAATTGACGCATTCAGCGCTAGTAGATTCGTTTGAGAAGCAATATTCTCAATAACCTGCACCATCTGACCAATTTGAGAAGCTCTTTTAGTTAAGTTAAAGATTGCAGATGTAGCAAATTGTACCGTCTTATTAACTTCTTCTAAACTGCTTACTGCTTGCGTGGTTGCTTCTTTACCGGAGCCCGCTAAAGCTTCCGACTCATTGGCAACTTTTTTTACATCCGTAATAGTCTGCTTAAGCGATGTGCTCATTTTATTCAGATTAGAGCTTGATTCCTGAATGTCACTAATCCCCTTAGAGATTAGATCGCTGCCTTCTGCAATAGACACAATCGCCTGCGTAATTTCTTCTGAAGCCGTACTGACGTCTTTAATTGAAGACTGCATATCTGAGCTTTGTCTATTGACATAAGCAGATTTTAAATTGATTTTTTCAACAATATTTCGAAGTTTGTCCACCATTTGATTAATAGAAATAGCAAGCCTGCCAAGCTCATTTTCAGCCTGATAATCTACATATTGAGTAAGGTCACCCTCAGCAATTTGTCCGGTAATTTGGGCTATCTTTCGGATTGGACTGATTATTGAATTTGTTAATAGTACACCCATAAGTATAGCCAATATAATTGCTGTTATTTGTATAGTATTGTTGATTCTATTAATTGAATTTTCTACAGATATTTGTTTTTCTTCACTGACGAGTGCGAGTTTATCAAAATCCGATCTCAACATCACGCTGGAATTTTCAAAGGCTTGATCTGCAGGTATTAGTACATCGTGAATCAATTGTTGACGCTGCACATCTGTCTTATTGGGCCCAATTGCAGCTAAACAGGTATCGTATGCCTTATGTATTGCCTCGTGTGAAGCTAATAAAGCTTCAAAGTCAGGTTTCATGGACTCTTCAATAGTAATCGTCTTGATCCACTCAGCAAATGTGCAAGATTTTGAATCCGATATTTGAATCGTCTCATTACTGGACAACGCACCCATTACATTAATGGTCGTCTGTTTTTGCAGTATTCCCATGTCATGCAAACTAAGATTCATATCTAAACTATTATTAAGCTCTGTTATAGCACTATCACGTATTGGTTCCGCAAATTTGGAATAACCAAATTGCACTAAAAATAACATGGCAATTATTAAAAATGAACCTATAAATCTAAAAGCTAAAGATTTGAAAAATGAAATTGATGAACCCATACATTACCTCCTCATATGAACTTACTTTTTGCACACTAAGTAAAAAACATTGCTATTCCCATTATAATAATAGCCCAGAATATCACAGAGCATTTTTACCATCGCTAAACCCCGTCCCCGCTCTTCACCACAGTCAGACTCATGTGTATTTTCAATATATTCTTGAATAGTACTGTACGCCAAAGGTTTACCGCTGTCGCATATTTCAGCGTAAACATAATGAGTCAGCACATAAACAGAAACAAAAATGCGCTTCTCACTGGTACTACCTGTTAGCCTTAATTCTTTATAACTATTGATCAATAATTCATGAATCGCTATAAGTAATTCATCACATACCGATGGTGTTATGTAATCTAGCAGTTCACCTAATACACTATTTACTGAATTAAGGCTTTTATTACCTATTGCATCCTCTAAAATAATTTCGATGCTAAAATAGTCCATATACCACCTTCCATTTCCAAAATATGAATGAACCAATAAGGCGTATGATGTTTATATTTAGCCACTTTTTAAACTTTTAATCATTGTTGGTACTCATTTAAATAAATATTTAAAAGGGCATTGCTAATTGAAATAGCAATGCCCTTTTATTATTCGGTTGTTTATTTAATTTAGTTCTTTGAACAACTTAGGCAATAGCCTTGCCAACAGAAGTCTCCACCCGTCCCCGTCTAAACGAAACCTCGGCTTTTCCAGTTTCCAGTTGCCACATATGCCAGAAAACAAATGGTACAATAATTAGGAAGTTTGCAACGCCCCAGTACTTAAGAACTGTCGCGTTATGCCACGCAGTAGCGTCCATAACGAGTGGGAATAATCCCGGTGCACAGCCCCTAATGAGCAAATGAGTTGCTAACGTATACACACGCGCTGTAATATAAAGCTCTGGACGCTTCATAATGATTGGGTAAATTTCTGCTGCTAACAAGATACATACTGACGATGCAAAATAGGCATGCGTTTCGCCATAAACGAAACACAAATTCCAAGTTGTGTAGGCAAAGTTCCAGAAGACAGTCGTATAGGCGATAATATCGCCATGCTTTTCTTTTGAAACGTTCCAAAATCTTGTTGCAAATGGAATGGTCACACATAGAAGGAAACCGCACATCGCATTAAAAATATTGCCTGTTGTGAAGTCTTTTATAGTGGCTTCCATAATGTTAAGGAATAAAATTGAATACAAGAACCACATCGTCCAAGGTTTTTTAAAGGCCTCCCAGAACTTGCCGGTTCTACCTTCATAGTTGGAAATTCTTATTAAACTAAAGACGATAATCGGTAACAGTATACTCAGCGTTTTAGCCCATCTGAACCAACCTGAAATACCCATAAGCCAAAGTGGAAAGGTCAGCAAGGAACAGGACCAGAAGATAAGTGCAAACTTGTAGTGCTTTCTCATGACATGAATAATTGCGAGCAAAATTAGAAAATACGTGGACATGGATAGTGCGTACTGCCAGAATGGAATTGACAATGTGTAGCCCCCTCTTAAAATAGAATAATTGCGTTACCGAAACATTACAACCGTTCGGTACGTTGTTAATTCTATCACGACACAATTGAACGTCAATCATGGGTATGTTTACTAAACAGTTGGAGGGGAACATAACTTGCTGAATGCCCTGAAACAGGCTTGTCCTTTTCCTCTGCTGGGTGGCCCACATGCCTAGTCCTCCAAAATTCTCCTGAGCATTTGCTCAAACTGGGGAAAATCATCGCCTAACTTTGCTTTCATGTTCTCTATGCACTCGCCGAAGGCTTCCCGTTCAGCCCGGCCAATGCTTTCACCCTTTTCGGTCAACGACAGGAAAAACACCCGCTTGTCTGTTTCAGACGGGGTACGCTCAACCAGTCCCAATTTGATCAGGTTCTTCACCGCCGCGGTGAGGGTCGGTTTGGTGACTGAAAGTACATTTGCCAGTTCTGTGACAGTAGCCTGTTTAGCGCTGTCTATGGCGTGAATGAGTATAAACTGGCTATAGGTTATTTGGGACAGGGCTTCCCGGGAAATAGCCTGTTCCTTATGTTTTTTGATAATGTCTGACATTTTAATGGTGAGTTCATCCAATACGGTCACTAGTTCCAATTTCCTGTTCCTTCTTTCTCTGCACAGCAACTCTGTGGTCTTCTTTTAAAAATGGCACGTGTACCAATAGCTTCAAGGCCATGCCCGTCAGTAATACGTATATGGCTAGGTCAATGCGCCCTGACTCGAACAGCGCACCAAAGGCCAGCATGCCGAGCAGTCTGGAAATGGCAAAGGTCATAATCAGCAGCGACGTAAACCGCCCAAGCATATTTTGAGGCACATTTGACTGATAGTAGCTTCCAAAATAGACGCCGTAAAAGTTGAAGGCCATGAACATGACAAAGCCGCAGACCGTGAAGTAAGCCACTGGCATATACGCATTTGCCATCAGTATATCACGAAATTTATCGAATATCATTATGCCGTATAACAGGACAGCACCGAGCATCCAGACAATGCCTACGTTAATATTTTGAGCAATACTTCTCTTTTGCCCGATGGATAAAGCGATGATTCCAGAAAAAATTGCGCCTGCCGAATAACTGCTTTCCACTATGCCAAAATGAAAGGCCGGGGCTTTGAATGTCACTATGAGCAGATAAATAATACCAACTTCTATGAACGGAAATAAAAAGAAATGGGTCAGATTCCCGTTAGCGAGAAGCGAGCTGAGGCGTAGGTCCTTAGCGGTGAACAAAAGAACGTCCCCAAAGGCTGCCAGACCAGAACGTTTTTCTGTGGTTACACTGTCGTCAAATCGCATGAGGTATTCTGAAACAGCTGACACAAGGAACGTTGCCGCGTCTAATAACAGCAGTGACGCAATACCGAACTTTGAAAATATGAGCGTCGCTACGAGTGGACTAATTGTCGTTGTAATGCTCTTTGTCGTGTTGCTGATGGCGTTGGCTTCTGATATGTTTTCCTGAGGAATCATTCTTGGCAGAATGGTCGTAAAGGCTGGGCCAAAGAAGGTGTCACAGACGGCAAAGAAAATAAGCGAAGCATAAATGGCTTTTAGGCTTAAGGGCGCTTGAAAACTTAAAAGCCAAAGGGCTACTAGCCAAAATCCACGAATGATGTCTAGGCAAATGACCGTCCGCCTCTTTTTTAACTTGTCTACCCACGCCCCTGAAAATGGTGAAAGGAGTACCCTCGGCACAAAGGCGATTGCCATGGAAATGCCGAATTGCATAGCCGACTGGGTAACCGTCATAATATAGAGCGAAAAGCCCGTCATAAGCAAAATGTCGCCAAAAATAGACGTATTATTGCCGAAGAGGTAGAGCAGGTAGTTTTTGTTTTTTAGGAGTGTCGTTTGCATGGAGTCCCTCTTCAAAGTTATTAGTTAGATTGAACTAACTAATTTAACTTTACTTTGAGTTGTGGGATTTGTCAATGTGGGAAAAAATATAGGACAGTGTATTATTCCGATATTGGAATGATACACTGCCCTAACTGGTTTAACTTATGATGCCACTGGATAAAAATCCACAACAAACCAAATAAGGCCGTCTTTGAAGTATAGCCAACCGTCAAATAACCCCACTTTTACCTTGAGAGCTGGATTGACGTTTTTCTCTAGGAGTTGATTTTGTAGGCCGTATTTATCTGCTAAAGCGTTGACCACGCCTTGGTCATTATTTAAGAGATAAGATGCACCGTATTGTCCATCTATACTATAGGATTTTTTAGCGTTAAAACTTTTGCTGATGCGTTCGTATTCTGCAATCATCTTTGATTGGGCTTTGAATACGCTGTCATAGTTTAATTTCCCGCTTGGGTCTACCTGTTTTAGGCCTATATTCGCCAACTTTTTAAAGGTGTCAGCCCCTGCATCGCCTCGAGAGCTTACCGTCAGTTCACCGCTTTTGAAGTTGATGGCAATTGAGCCTAAAGCTTTTTTCGTGGTTTTCTCAGTAAGGGTCGCTTCATATTGGTTGACACTGACCGCTTTAAACTTCACGTCTGTGTTTTTGACTGCGCCAACCAACTGGTCTGTGAAGCACTTGACCATGCTGTTGGCAGCTAGAGACACGTATACTTTGCCTTCGTTGGTTTTGCCGAATACCGCGTAAGCGTCCCATGAACCGCCTAGTACTACCGCGTCCGTTGTGCCATTGGCGAGCGTAGCTGCCTTGCTTAGTAGGGGCTTGAGCGTCTTTTCAGTATAATTTTTTCCCATTAAGCTGTCGGTCACAGACGCATAGGTTTTGTAGAGGTTGCCGCTCTCTGCTGTGTACTCGTATTTTAGCATAACGTTTCTGCGCTGTTGGCTATTGCCGCCTAGAACACTTAGAACCTCTTTAGTTTTGGCGTTATACAGGTTAAGGCCTTTGTACAGGTCTTTTTCGCTGCCTTCTGTCGCTATGCCTATTCTCATGTCTTTGTTGGTAAGGAAGAGCGTTGTAGCTTCTTTCATGACCTTTGAGAGCAAGTCTGTAACGACTTTGCTGTCGTTTTTGAGTTGGTCAAGGTCTATGGACGGCATGGTAAAGCTTGCCGCGTAGGATGGGGTATTTGAGATGGTTGGGATGCCTGTGGAGATAGTACCTGCTAGTAGGAGGCAGGTTAAGGTTAGGGCGGTTTTCGATTGGATTGATGTTTTCATGGTGTGTGTCCTTTCTGGTGATGAACTCAATAATTTCGTATTAAGTAATTTTATTTATAAAAACTGGTTCTTCTTAACGGGAATCCAGATTTCTCCGAATACATTGCCGTGGCTGGCTAATCCGTAATACATCTCGAATTGTACACCCTTCACTGACTCATAACCAGAGGTAGGAAACCACTCGGTCCAAATTCGACCCCACAAAGTTTGCATTTCTCCGTTTGGCACATCAAATACAACCCATGTCGCCGCTGGAACATCCAGCACCGTAAATTTATCCGGTACAGTAAGGCCTTTAGGTAAGAACTGACAAAGCATGTACTTAAATGTGCTTTCTGTATAATCATACAACGCTGAAATGGTGTGATTATCATTGAAATGACCTAATAGTTCGTTGATTTCTTCAGGCACCAAGTCCTCATCGCACTTCCTGAAAAATTGTGGAACCTGTTCAAAAGCAATCTCCTGATTTGTGCTAATATCCGCGTGAATACCGAACACGCGAAACGCCTCTCTTTGTGTAACGCGATATTTCATCTCAACATCTCCTTTAATAGTGATAGAAAAGGTCAACCTTGGATAGGCTTTAA
>JBGSUZ010000179.1:0-1915 GCA_041753235.1 Acidaminobacteraceae bacterium | reverse complement strand
GGACTACCAATTCACCCAAACAGCGTGGCATTATACAATGAGCTGCTACTGCGTCTAGGGGAGTCCCCTAAAGTGCGCGTTAAGTAATAGGCTTGGAGAATAAAGGAGAACAACTATGGATCAGATTAAACAAATGGCACTTGAAATTGGAAATATTATAGACGACCGCAAGGGCGAAGACATTCGTGTATTAGAGCTTATTGGTCTTACTTCTTTGGCGGATTATTTTGTTATCGCTTCTGGTAACTCTGACCGTCAGGTTTCTGCAATTAGCAGTCATATTGAAGACGAACTTGCGAAAAAAGGCATTGAGCCTAAGCATAAAGAGGGTATCCGTGAAGGCCGTTGGGTTATTTTGGACTACTCAGACATTATCGTTCATATCTTCCATCAAGAAGAGCGCGATTATTACCAACTCGAGCGCATTTGGAACGATGCTAAAAACGTGCCTGTAATTATTGAAAACTTGGCTTAAGTTCAAGGTCTAAGTCATTAACTTACCAGTAATGTACAACTTCTAGTTGACACATTCAAAAAAAGTTATTAGAATAAGTTTAATCGGTGGGCGCAAAACCCACCGATGTTTTTAAAACCGTACTTGGTGACGGCAAATAGGAAAAGAATTTAGCAGAAGTAGTAGCGTAAAGAAGCTCTCAAGAGAGTCGGTGGCAGGTGTGAACCGATGGGCGTTCTAATGTGAACTCGTCTGTGACAAAGAATTCAGGGTGGTTTCCTTTATAGAACCAGAGAGGTCGGCTTATGCCGGCAAATAGGGTGGTACCGTGGGCTGAGGCTCGCCCCTATGAATCTGAGTTGAGGTACTTTTTTTATTTTTTTGATGTAGCCATCATAAAAGCAGGTAATAAGGATTCAACGGCCAATCGGCCCAAAATAGAAATGGAGGCATACCAATGGCAAAATATGATTACAAAGCAATAGAAGCCAAATGGCAAGAAAAATGGGAAAAAGAAGGCACTTTTAATGCGAAGAACGACAAAACAAAACCTAAGTTCTATCCCCTCGTAGAGTTCCCATATCCATCTGGCGAAGGCCTTCATGTTGGTCACCCAAGAAGCTATACTGCGTTAGACGTAGTTGCTAGAAAGCGTAGAATGGACGGTTATAACGTTCTTTACCCAATGGGTTGGGATGCCTTTGGTCTTCCCGCTGAGAACTATGCTATTAAACATAAAGTTCATCCTAAAGTGATTACTGAGAAGAATATTGCCAACTTTAAAAGACAATTAAAGTCACTGGGTATTTCCTTTGACTGGTCTAGAGAAATCAATACAACGGATCCAGACTACTATAAATGGACTCAGTGGATTTTCCTTCAACTCTTTAATAAAGGCATGGCTTACAAGTCGAGCATGGACATTAACTTCTGTACGTCTTGTAAAGTGGGTCTCGCAAACGAAGAGGTTGTTCAAGGCGCATGTGAGCGTTGTGGTTCACCGGTTGTTCGTAAAGAGAAAGACCAGTGGATGCTTAAAATTACGGCTTACGCAGAGCGTTTAATCAATGACTTAGACCTTGTAGACTACATTGACCGTGTTAAACTCCAACAAAGAAACTGGATTGGTAAATCTAGCGGCGCTGAAATCAAATTTGCTGTAACAGGCATGGCAGAAGGTCTTATTGTCTATACGACTAGACCAGACACCATTTACGGTGCGACTTACATGGTTATTGCACCAGAGCACCCGCTTATTCAAGAAGCTTCGGATAAAATCGAGAACATGGACGAGATTCTTGCCTACAGAGAAGAAGCGAAGAAGAAGTCTGACTTCGAACGTACTGAAATGAATAAAGACAAGACAGGTGTTAAGTTACAAGGCGTGGCAGCCATCAACCCAATTTCTAAGAAAGAAATCCCGATTTACATTTCTGACTACGTTATGATGGGTTACGGTAC
>JBGSUZ010000178.1:0-2907 GCA_041753235.1 Acidaminobacteraceae bacterium | reverse complement strand
CAATCCAACCGCTTTGACCATTGGCAGAGAGAATAGAATTTGAAAAAATATTCTCAACAGACTTTTCATAAGACGCCATATAGTTGGGGTCATTTTTTGCCGCGTCTAGGTCGATGGTCGTAAGAATAAGGCTTTCCAAATTAATACCAATACTTTCAATGCCATGGATGGTTGCGTTTATGTCTTTGCCGTGATTGGTGACCAAAGAAACTAGATTTTTTTCTGCATCGGCTCTGACAGTCCGCTGACTTTGATCTATGGCAAACCAAGTGATGGTACTTATGACGAGTGCAAAGCAAAGTACAATAGCGGCTGCAAATTTTACAGATAGCTTTTTCATAAAGACACCTCCTCATTATTAAGAGTAGATACCCTGAAAAAGCATTCTGAATAAAAAAACTCACGTTTAGCAGAGAATTGAATCTTGCGTAAACGTGAGTTAATTTTGTTTATTCTTTTTCTAAGACGTAATAGCTTGCTGGTGTACCTCTATAAACAACATCGCCATTGATCCAAGGGAAGAAAAGGTAAGTTTTGCCGTTGATTTCCTTAATTTCATAAGATTCAACACACTGTGCAGCTGAATCGTAAATTTTGCCGTTTGTCCATTGGAAAAATCCTTTACTTGGTGTGGCCTGATCCTCAACCATAATTGAGATTGCGCCATCTGGAAGAAGTTCAACGTTTAAAAGATAATTACCAAGTTGATTCGAAATAGACTCAGGATTAAACAGCGCAGGCGAATCAACAAAATCTACTGTTTTCCATTTGCCCAAAGCTTGAGGGTCGTTTTCAAAGGTGATGTTAACGCTGTCAGTGCGAACAGATTCTGGCGTGTCAAAGGACATTTCCTGCGTACTGATTTGCTTGAGTACATAATAATAAGGTTTTTCAGAGCGGAATGTGTAGTCTCCAGATTTCCACTCCATGAATAAGTATTGGTCAGCGCCGATTGTTTTAATTTCATAAGCAGAATCGGTTTTATCTGAGCATTGAAGAATATGGTCTTTCGTATAAGTTAAGCCACTTGGCAGGTACTTGCCTCTTGAGTCGGTGTCCACTCCCCACATATTCCCGTCAGACATAAAAGCGAGGTTTTTAAGATACAAGTCTTCATCCCAGTAGCGACTATCAACATTGAAGTCCTCAGGTGTTTTAACAAAGTCTACAGTCGCCCATTCACCTATGAGTTGCGGATCGCTGACAAATGGATAGTCTACATTATCTCTTTGTAAAATTTGATTAGCTGCGAAGCCACCTACACTGAGTACGATTAGACCAATCATAGTGAAGAGTGCTGTTTTTTGAAGATTTTTTTTAAGTGACATTTTTTTTACCACCTTTCTTTCGTGAGTATCCCATAGCGTTTCAAAATTCATCGTATGCCTCCTTTCTTTCTAACAAGATTCCAAACATTCAGGCGCTAAGCGCCTAAGCTGAATGAGTGCGGTGTTGAGTCTGGACTTACAAGTCCCTAACGGAATTTGTAGTAACTGCGCTACTTCGGTTAATGCCAGATGCTCATAATAGTGTAGGACAACAACTTCTCGACTTTTAAGGGTCAGTTGATTGACCATATCCCACAGCACAAGGTCCTGTTCTTTAGAAAAAAAGTGTTCAACAAAGTTGTGGGTGTCTTCCTCGTCAGGAATGGCCTCCATTAAAAACCAGCGTTTATTTTTACGCGCTGTCTGCCTGACTGTATTGACAAGAATCTTGTTTAGCCATGGTTTTATAGGTTTCGTCTCATCATATTGTCCGTAGTGCTCAAAGGCTTTTAATAATGTTTCCGAAACGGTGTCTTCCGCCATTGCTTTAGATCTGGTCATCAGCAGTGCCAACTTATACAAATCAAGTTGATAAGTGTTGTAAATGATTTCAGCCTGATTTTTAGTAATTGGCTGTCCCATAGATCATCCTCCTAGGTAGGTGATTTGTTTTGAACGTTCATCCTTTATATGCATCAAGAGCCCAAATGGTTCGGTTTAATATAAAAAAAATAATATATGATTTGATTCTAACTGCCAAGGAATTCTTGAATTGATTTTGTGTCAAATATGGGTATAATAAAACTAATAGATATATTCTATTGAAAACAATTATCCATCGATATTGTCTATATTGAGATAGACAACTTATCTAAGGAGGTAAGCAGATGAAAATTCAAACGAATTCATCCACAATAGATGAAATCAAGAAGATCATGGACACTCAAGCAGATCGTCCGAAATACGTCAGAGTATTTATTGCAGGTTATGGCTGAGGCGGCCCATCATTAGGATTAGCTCTGGATGAGCTAAAGGCTGAAGATATGGTTGACGAAGCAGAAGGCGTTTCATTCATCATGGACAAAGAACTTCATGAGCAAATGGGCGACATTAAAGTTGAGTTTGTAGGCAATGGCTACTATGTAGCACCTGTCGATCAAGCACCAAGTGATTGCAGCAGTTGTTCAAGCTGTGGCGAATAGGGAATAAAACCTATAGAATTTTTCAATAGAAAACCCCATAAATATTTAATATTTATGGGGTTTCTTTTTGCCTTCTATATGCTATAATTTGGTTAGGTAATTGTAATCATTACAAGTTGAGAACTGGAGGCATTTAAATGAAAGTAGAAATTAATCAAGAGACAATAGATGAAATCAAGAAAGTAGTAGAAACACAATCTGACAGACCTGCTAACGTAAGAATTTTCGTTGCTGGTTACGGTTGTAGCGGCCCTTCACTAGGAATCGCATTAGATGAAATCAAAGATTCAGACCTTGTAGACGAATCTGGTGAAATCAAATTCATCATGGACAAAGAAGTATATGACCAAATGGGTGAAGTTAAAATTGAATTCGTAGGCAATGGTTACTTCGTAGCACCTATCAATCAAGTTGAATCTGGCTGCAGCAGCTGCGGC
>JBGSUZ010000177.1:0-5337 GCA_041753235.1 Acidaminobacteraceae bacterium | reverse complement strand
TGAATATTAGACTCAATAAGTATGTGGGTTACTGGTTCTATCCAACTCATATTGCCATTTTGCTGCTGTTAAAAGTCTATGTATTTTAGGTGGGCTTTTCCATCGAGCTGAGGGCACAAAAAAGAGCACTTCACTTTTGTTTGTTGGAAGGGCTCTTTGTTTAGGGAAAACTTATAAAAGTAGATATTGAATGCGTGCATAGCAGGTGATCATTTGGGCATCGATGCTTTCTAATAGAATTTGGTCAGTTGCCCAAAATTGGTGGTCGGTATTTTCTTGAGGACTAGTATCGGTTACCTTAGCTTTAGTAAGGTCGAGGGCGTACAGATAATAGGTTTTATTACCTACTCTGTCACCTGCACATACGCCAAGACTATTTAATTCGCTGCGTTCTCCAGAGTAGCCGTATTCTGAGTTAAGTTTATCCAGTATCTGAGTCTCTATGTTTTCTAAAGTGCCTTCAACACAAATGCCACACATATCCATTTCATTATCCCAACTAGGAATTAATTCTTTATGGAGTAAGTAATGCGTTTGTCCTAATTTTTTTCGGTAGGGTATAACCAATGCTGTAATTTGATCCATGTGATAGTCCTCCTTTAAGGTATAACCATTTCAACTGGTTTATATATACCCAATTGCTTGAATTAAATCTATGTAATTTGCATTAGTTTTACTCATGATGGCGTTTGATGTCGGTTGTTTGCTTAGGGATTTATTGATATACTTGAATCTAAAAATAAAAGGGCGGTGGCTTAGATTGGAATTGAATTTGATGACTGACGAATCAGATCCCACCCAGATGGAAAGCGATAGAGTTGAACTTATATTGGATATAGGGCGTGATGGGTATTTTTACATGCACCCAGATGGGTCACAAACGCTGTACAACCATCAATTTTATAGTAAATTTGATATTGATTTAGCGGATACGCGTAAAAGTTTTCAAAATTGGCTGCACCTAGTTCATGACGAAGATAAATATATGCTGACTGAGGCCGTTTTACAGCAAAAAAGCAGTAAGCAAGAAATGATGATTTCGCGTTATAGGGTACTTAACCGACAACATGAATACCTTTGGATTGAGTCTTATGGACGTACGGTTTTAGATTCTAATGGCAATGTTGAAGCATTGATTGGTTATCATACAGAAGTCCCCGATCTTAGAATTCACGTAGAAAATGTGTCTGAACTGGCATATAAAGACCCATTAACAGGTCTTTATAATCGTAACAAAGCGGTTGAATGTATGGAGGAAATGAAACTGACTCATAAAGGTGGGTATTTGCTCTATATTGATATTGAGAATTTTAAGTCTATCAATACATTGTTAGGTTATGAAATAGGGGACGAAGTTATTAGGTATCTCTCGAAAATGCTTCAGGCGATTTGTCCTGGTGAGTACATGCTTTCGCGGAATTATGGCGCAGAATTTATGATCTTATCTTGTTTTTCAGATTTAGATGTATTTAACTTGGCACAGAAGGTTTTAAGCTGTGTGCAGGCGCCTATCTGGATGTTGGACAAGTACTTAGTCTTTGAAGCGAAAATTTGCATATATCCTATTCATAAAGATGAGTCTACAAGTGACCGCATTATACAAAAATCGCAAATGATGATTTCAGCTATGAAGGGACAAGGGGAATCTATTCTTTATTATGACCCTCAAGTGGAACTTCAATATACGCGGAAGTTGAATATCGATCGATTCATGCGCGGTGGCTTATCTAAACACGAATTCTACGTTATATATCAACCCATTTACAATATCAACACGGGTCAAATTGAAGGATTTGAGGCACTTTTGAGATGGTATAATGAGCTACTCGGATATGTGACACCAGATGAATTTATTCCAATTGCTGAGAAGAACCATACTATTAACGATCTAGGTAATTTTGTGTTGGCAAATGCCTGTCGGTTCATTAAGGAAATGAGTTCAGATACGTTCACACCCTATGTGTCGGTCAATGTGTCACCGGTGCAATTGAATCAGCTATTTTATCTTGAAAACACACTGGAAATAATCGATACATGTGGAGCTGATAGGCATCAGATTGTCGTTGAGGTGACGGAATCTGTGACACTTGAAGAAAGTGGCGTTAATAAACTAGAAGTGCTTAGACAGCTAAATAAGGAAGGTTTAAAATTAGCGATAGACGATTTTGGGACGGGGTATTCATCGCTTAACAGCATTATTACGCTGCCACTGTCTTATCTTAAAATTGATAAAAGTCTTGTGCAGGGGACGAATACAAACCCTGAAAGTTTGGCGATGATAGAGCTCCTTGTGAATTTCTCACTACGGACTAATTACAAGATTATAGCTGAGGGCATAGAAGATCAGCTTGTTCATGAAACTATGCGTGATATAGGTGTTACCTGTGGACAAGGGTTCTTATACAGTAGACCCATGACGAAGGGCCAGCTTATTGAAAATGTGAAGGCGTCACCAAGTTATTGCAATCTTTTTGAAATCCTTTATTAACACTAAAGTAACATTTCATTAATAGTTTCCTAATAATATTGAACTACAATAAGTCTTGTAAGTGATCACTAATAGCACACCAATTAGTGAGACCCACCCCTTCGGAAGCACATTCCCCCCAGGTTTGCACAGTGCTTCCTTTTTTATTTTTTGAGAAAGTTTAGGTTTTTATTCTCGATAATTAACTCTAACATGAAAAAAGCGCCCAGTCCTGAGCGCTTTTTTCATGTTAGAGTTTTGAAATTTCTTTGAGGCACTCTGAGCAGACGCACTTGGTATTGATTGTCTTAAGGTTCTCAGTAGCCTTACAGAAGGTACAGCTTGTGTGAGATGTTGCGTCTGAAGCAGGGTGTGAAATGTTTTGAATGGTCATAGTATGAAAAACCTCCATAAATTGTATTTTGTTTGTATTTAAATAATAACATAGGTATTAAATAGAAGCAATAGGATAATATAGATAATTTAATTTGGTTGAATTTGAGGATGCGAATTTGAGGATGTGCAATTCTATGTACATTTTCTCAAAAAATAAAAAAATACTCAGCCTTAGACTAGCTAAAACCAAGCATTTTCAATCAATTTAAATGGTGCGACCAGAGGGATTCGAACCCCGACCTTCTGATTCGTAGTCAGACACTCTATCCAGCTGAGCTATGATCGCAAGTTTGTTTAATTATCTTGTACGGCACAAGAAATAGTATAGCTGAGATTGTGTATTTCGTCAACCCTTTTTTAAACATAATTTTTTTAGAATTTTTAAGTTGCTAATTGTAGCATTAAAATGATGTTACAAAGTGGAGTATGTCGAGACAGACGACTAGAAATTGGATTAATATGAGTAAAAATGACAATGGAGGATAGACATGTTACTAAATTCTGAAAGAGTAAGTCTAATACCGTTAAATATTGAAGCACTTCAGCTTGCGCTAGAGGATTATCAAGCGCTCGGAAACTTATTAGGGGCAAGTGTCACAACCGGTTCATTGGATGATGAAATGCAATACGCTATGACTGTCAGGTTAAAGAAAGCAAGTGAAGACCCTATTAATTATAAATGGCTTACAAACTGGGCTGTTATTTTAAAATCAGAAAATATGATTATCGGTTATGTCATGATTAAAGGCTGCCCAAACAATCAAGGCGAAGTTATTATTGGCTATGGCATTGAAGAAGCATACAGAGGAAATGGGTACGCAACTGAAGCGATAAAAGGCCTTAAGGAATGGATTTTTTCTCACGAAGAAGCAATTTCAATTATTGGTGATACTGAAAAGGATAATATTGCTTCACATAATGTTTTGATAAAATCAGGTGCTCAAAAGTATAAGGAAAACGAAGATTTAATTTGGTGGCGCATAGGGCGAAGAGGATGTTCTAGTAGTCTTTAAAGATTCAAGAACCGCTTGAGTCTCTAGCGCTTATTTCAAGCAGTAATTGAGTTTATAATTTCATGAGAAATGCTATTATTACTACATCAAATTTAAAAGGAGCATGACTGTTATGTTGAATTTAATAGGCATTGGTTTAAGTATTTCGCAACTAAGAAAAGAAAAGGGATTAACACAAATGGATATTGCAGATAAGTTGTTTGTCAGCCACCAGGCAGTTTCTAATTGGGAGCGTGGAGAAACAATGCCTGACATTGCCAAGTTACCTGTGTTAGCGGAAATATTGGAAGTTAGTATTGATAAAATTCTGGGGGATTCAAAAACGACAAATATTGTTCAATCATTGACATGTAGCGAGCAAGAATCGTTAAAAAGCATTGGCAATATATCATTTGATGAACTATCAGATATTGCGCCAATACTAAAGTCCAATCAAGTTGATGAGTTATGTGAATCTTTAGATTTAGAATTAACTATGGATCAAATACTTGCATTGGCTCCTTACATCAATAATGAAATATTCGAAAGAATCTCAAATACCTATTACGAAAAAGAAGGTATTGAATCTATAGTAGCTTTGGCGCCATATCTTAGTACATCTTGGATTGATAGTATTGCAAGAGAGACGTATTTGCTTAAAGGCATGGACGTATTAGTTTCTATGTGTCCTTACATAAGTAAAGATACATTTGACGATTTAGTGATTGATTCAATTGTAAAAAACGGTGTTTCTAGTATAAATTCTGTATTACCATATGTAGATGAAAATATTTTAAATACATACTTAGAGCAGTTTATCAAGGATAATGCTTTATTCAAGAACCACTTGAGGTGAAAATGAACAAACACAAAAAATACAACAAGAGAAATTTTAAATTAATCATAGCCATCAGTATAGGATTTATAGTGCTAGTTAGCCTGCATAAAACCTTCATTTGGGGATCATATGTACCTACTGACTCACTAATTATTGAAAATGTTGTATTTGACGATTATTATATGAAATTAAATGGCAATACGAGTAATAGTGCGTTAGCCTACAGTGGTTGTAACTATCACTGGGAAGGATCAACACTATACATAAAACCTAGGTATGCTTTAGTTAATATAATCCATTCGTCTGGAAAATTTGAAATCAGTGATGGCGGTCCGTTTGAAGGGATTCAAGCTGTTTATATTCAGGGCAAAGAGGCAAATGATAAAAAACTAATTTGGAGTCGTTAAGGCCACCCATCTTTATAGCAACCCAAAGTTGCTCAGCGCAAAGACGCCGTGCTTTCTTTAGTAAAGCAAATGAGGTAGCCTAAAATAAAAAAGGGGTTTTCCTATGAATAATCAGGCAATAGGTCGAAAACTGGCGGCTCTTAGGGCTGAAAAGCAGTGGACACAAGAACAGTTGGCAGCGCAGCTGGCGGTAAGCCGTCAAGCGGTTTCAAAGTGGGAAACAGGTGTAGCTATGCC
>JBGSUZ010000176.1:0-3791 GCA_041753235.1 Acidaminobacteraceae bacterium | reverse complement strand
GGGACTCAAATGGAACTGCCTCCTAAGGAGATAGAATTACTTTATTTTTTATGTAATAATCCTAATAAGGTATTTACCAGAGAGCAGCTCTTAGACAAAATATGGGGTTATGATTATGTTGGGGAATCTCGAACGGTAGATGTGCATATTAAACGTATACGCGAGAAAATAGAGGGAACTCACAGTTGGGAAGTTAAAACGGTCTGGGGTGTTGGTTATAAATTTATCCTTTAGACAGTGGAGCGCACTATGAAAAAAACAATTTATCAAAAAATAACAGGTATTAATATATTGGTCATATTGGTTAGTTATGCTTTGATTATGCTAGGCGTCAACTACGGGCTGAACAATATGTTTATAAGTCAGCGCGAAGAGATTTTACTAGAAAAGACGAAGAACTTTCAACAAATTTTTAATGATGCTGAACGTACAGGTATTGTTGACTCAACGCGCATAAAGACGGAAATCAATTCGCTTGAGAGCTACTTAGGCGCAAAGGTAATTATAGCCGATAGGGCTGGAAATGGTATAGAGAGCGACAACGTTGTCGGCAAGATTATTGTTGAATCCAACCTGACTAGTAATGATATAGCCAGTATCTTTAAAGGTAATACAGTCAAATTGAGGGGCTATATTAAAAATATATCTAAAGATCAGATAATTATTATTGGTGCACCGTTATACTTTAATGACGAAGCTACGCACGTGTTATTATTGACTTCATCAATTCCAGAGATTAGAAAAGCCCATCAAAGTATTAATATGATTGTATTATTCTCACTCAGCGTGTCGGCGGTATTAGCATCTGTTTTGATACTTCAATTTACGAGGCGTATGAATAAGCAAATCAAAGACTTGAATCAAGCGGCTAAGTATTTAGCAAAAGGGAATTTTGACAAGTTGATCAAAGTGAATCGAGACGATGAGTTGGGTGAACTTATTGATAATTTTAACTACATGGCAGAAGAACTAAAGGCCCTAGAACTTATGAAACGTAATTTTATATCTAATTTGTCTCATGACCTACGCTCGCCCTTACAATCCATAACTGGGTATACACAAGCCATATTAGATGGAACGATTGATCCCGCAAGACAAAATAGGTATTTGAGTATTGTCATGGATGAAAGTGAACGATTGACCAAGCTTGTAAACGATATTTTAGATTTGTCAAAAGTACAAAGCGGACATATAGATATTAATAAGACAGACTTCCACATTAATCAGCTATTAGTCCATGAACTCGATAAATTTGAAGCGCGGATCATTAAAAAGAACATACGGCTGAATATTGAATTAGAAGAGACGAAGGTACTTGCCCATGCCGATGAAGAAGCAATGAAGCGCATCGTCTACAATTTGCTGGATAATGCTGTAAAATTTGTAGAGGTGGACGGCATGATAGAAATTCGTTCTGAACTAAAATCAGATAAGTTTCTAGTGGGCATACGCAATACCAGTCCTTATTTAGAAGAAGAAGATATAGCGGTCATATGGAATCGTTTTATGAAGTTAGACACTTCCAGAGGTGAAGTAAAGTCTTCATCAGGATTAGGGTTAGCAATTGTTAAGGAACTTATTAAGGCTCAAGAGGAGCACGTAGAAGTGTATAGTAACCCAGAGATTGGTGTTATGTTCATTTTTTCTATAGAAACACAGTTTTTTAAAGCCTAGAATGACTAGGCTTTTTTTTATACGTATTATTCACGAATTCGTTATATAGATTCACAATTTGTTCATAGGTTCTTCAAATTTCTTAGTTATAATAAAGACATAGCAAGTGAAGTGAAAACAACTGCCTAGACAATAAATGCTACATTAAGTAAACGGAGGTGTTGGCAATGTTAAAACGCCTGTCTGGCAGAAAAATGACACCAAGACATAATAAAGAAGAAGATGTCTTTAATCATTTTTTTAGCAGTTTTATGGATGACTTTTTTACAGCAGATACTAATTGTGATACACAACTCAATAGCTTCAAAGTCGATATTTTAGAAGATGTAAATTATTATTGGATAGAAGCAGATTTACCAGGATTTTCTTTGGAAGATGTAGTGATTCGATACGAAAATCAGTATCTAACAATTACTGCTCAAAGAACAACGGCTTCAGAAATTACAACATCTCATTTCATTAGACGAGAGCGACAGCAGGGAACTTTTAGCAGAAGTTTTTATATAGAGCATATTTGTGAGGAAGCAATCACGATTAAACTGACAAATGGGCTTTTAAAAATTCAAATCCCAAAAGACGAAGCTATTTAATGACAATTCAAAGAAAGGAAGATGAGCTATGAATGAATTTTTTGAACCAAACCAAGAACCAAACCAAGAACCAATTCAACAACCAGTGAACGAGTCTTTGTTAGAAAATCAAGAGGAAGAAATTGTTTCAGAGGAAGCACTCATTCAACCAGAACAAAACAGTCCGAATAGTAATGGTAAGTGGCGAAAAGCAGTTGCATTAGTATTGATTGGTTCGCTAACGGGTGGATTTTCAATTGGTGCGGGCAGCGAATTCGTCAAAGCTCAGTTTGGTGGGACAGGGATTTATGGTCCAGCCTATGTAGAATCCAATGAAAACAGCCTTAGGAATTCAGCAGGTGATGCGCAACTAACCGGCTTTAATAATAGTGACAAGGATATTGTTAAAATAGCTGAGATTGTTGGGCCAAGTGTCGTGGCGATAACCAGTAAAGTAGCGTATCAGGATTATTTTAACAATGTCAGTTATTCAGAGGGCGCTGGATCAGGCGTAATCTTTAAAATAGATGGACAGTATGCTTATATACTCACCAATAACCATGTAGTCGATGCAGCAGAAGCACTTGTAGTTGAGTTGAAAAAAGATGTTTTTGCAAATGCAATAGTAGTCGGCAAAGATAAATCTACAGATATTGCAGTTATTAAAGTTGCATTAAAAGATGTAAGTTCAGATGTTTCTAAGAACCTTAAGCCTGCTATTTTTGGTAATTCAGACAATATTAAAGTTGGTGAAACAGCAATTGCAATAGGGAATCCGCTTGGTTATAACAACTCGGTAACTGTGGGTGTTATTAGCGCAGTGGACAGAGAATTAAAATCCCAAAACAGCCTCAAGTTAATTCAAACGGATGCTGCTATTAACCCAGGCAATAGCGGTGGTGCTCTAGTCAATGGGCAAGGCGAAGTTATTGGCATTAATAGTATCAAAATTTCTAGTGAGCAAGTAGAAGGTATTGGTTTTGCTATTCCAATTAATGCTGTGAAACCGCTCATTGAGGAAATACTCAGCAAAGGTTACATCTCAAGACCTTACTTGGGTATCTATGGTGCAGATATTTCTAAAGAAGCTGCTGATTTATATGAAATTCCAGTAGGCGTTCTTGTTAGAAATGTTGTTGAAGGTTCTGGTTCAGCGAAAGCAGGACTTAAAGCCGGCGATATTATTATTAGTATCAATGATAACCGTATTAATAGTATGACAGACATAAGCAGTGCGTTAACGAAACTGAAGGTCGGCGAAAGTGTTAAAGTTAAAATTGTTAGAGATCAAAGTAAAAACTTAACTATAAACGTCACTTTACAAGATTCGAATAAATAATATCTCATTCTTAAATCCTCCCCCATTTTTAAGATTGATATAGATTGTTATTAATCACGCAACGAGTTCCTTATAAAAAAGAAGCCTAAGGGCTTCTTTTTTATAGGGATATTTCTATGTTGTATTCATCCATAATCGTTTGGAAGGGACTAACATACTTATCGGTTAAGGTATCAAACAGACCATTTTGACGACTGAATGTAAAAAAA
>JBGSUZ010000175.1:0-8847 GCA_041753235.1 Acidaminobacteraceae bacterium | reverse complement strand
TATGTGCGGAGACTTAAACGTAGCCCATCAGGAAATTGACCTTAAAAATCCAAAGACAAACCGAAAAAACCCGGGCTTTACGGATGAAGAACGTGGGAAATTTACTGAATTTTTGGCAGCGGGTTTTGTCGACAGCTTCCGTCATTTTTACCCAGACCTTACGGGTGCCTATTCTTGGTGGTCTTATAGAGCCAGCGCGAGAAAGAACAACACGGGGTGGAGAATTGACTATTTCTGTACTTCAGAGGCATTAAAACCCCGTCTTAAAGATGCTGCCATTCATGCAGACATACTCGGCTCTGATCACTGTCCAGTTGTTCTGGAACTCTTGTAGGAGGACTCAGGCATGTTGGGGACTTTGGTAAATGCAGGCGCTATTATCCTAGGGGGTAGCCTAGGGTTGTTGTTTCAAGGAAAAATTGCTGACCGGTATCACAAATTAATTTTTGACAGTTTGGCGCTTTGCGTTGTCCTTATTGGTCTACTCAATGCCTTTCAGGTTAAAAACATCTTGCTCGTTATTTTCAGCCTTGTACTAGGCAGTTTGCTGGGGACTTGGTGGGACCTTGAAGACAAGCTGGGAAAGCTCAGTTACCACATTGAACGGCGTTTTGTCAAACCAAGTGAAAACGGGGAAGAAAGTAAGTTTTCCAAGGGATTTATAACGACGACACTTGTATACTGTGTCGGTTCCATGGCGGTTGTTGGTTCTTTCGAAAGCGGACTCAGCGGCAATCATGCAACGCTTTTTGCAAAGGCAGCCATAGACGGCATGTCAGCGGTGCTCTTTGCTTCATCTCTTGGTTTTGGCGTCATTTTTTCGGCAGTTCCCGTATTTTTATACCAAGGCTTGCTGACCTTGTCAGCTTCAGGGCTTAAGCCATTTATTACGGAACTTGCTATTGCAGACATGAGTGCAGCAGGTGGATTAATCATCTTGGCGCTGGGGCTTAAAATGCTAGACATTAAGAAAATGCCTGTAGCAAACATGTTGCCCGCTATTTTCATTCCCCTTATTTTTTATGGCGTTAAGACGGCAATAGGTTTCTAAGCAAACTTTGCGAATTGTCAGAATCTTCGATTTGTTATTATAATAATTGTTGCATAATTATCATGGTTTTTTGCTTGACTAAAGTCAGGTCATCCCTTAGAATTAGTTCTTAAGAAAGCAACCATAAACCGTCAGAAAGACGACTGAGAGTCGACCGAAAGACGACCAAGAGTCGACAGAGAGCGGCGCATGGTGAACTATAGTAGAACTGATGTAAAATACACTTTTAAATTGGTCCAGAGAGGCCAGAAAGAGGTATCGAATGAATGCGTTCAAAAACAAGGGAAATATCTATCTTAAAACAACCATATGGGAAGTTGCGTTACCGGTGTATACCAGTAGCGTCACTTCCCTTTTTGTTTTTTAAGAAACCTCTCGCGCTCAGTTATACGAAAGCGCACACGCGTGTATTTTTACTCAGAACAGTTAAAGGAGGGTTCTTATGAAAGCAAGGTTGATTTTAGAAAACGGCATGGTTTTTCAGGGACAGGCATTTGGTCATTTGGAGACTTGTGTTGGTGAAGTCGTGTTCAATACGGGCATGACAGGGTATCAGGAAGTGTTGACAGACCCATCTTATTACGGTCAAATCGTCACCATGACTTACCCGCTGATTGGCAACTACGGCATCAATTTAGAAGACTTGGAGTCACCAACACCAAAAGTAAGGGGCTTTGTGGTCAGAGAAAAGTGCGACGCTTCTAGCAACTTCCGTTCGGAAATGGAGCTAGACACTTACCTTAAGCAAAACAAAATCATGGGCATTGAAGGCATAGACACCAGAGGGTTAACGAGAATTCTTAGAAATAACGGTACTATGAAAGGGCTCATTACGCTTGACGAGCTGTCGCCAAAAATGATTTTCGACAAACTCAGCCACTTTGACAACAGCCAAGCAGTCTACACGGTGTCTACTAAAACAAGTTACACTCTTGAAGGGCCAGCGGGCCTGCCATACAGCGGCAAAAAAGTGGCAGTTATGGACTACGGCGTGAAGCAAAATATCCTTAGAAACTTCCTCAAAAGAGGTTGTCATTTAACCGTGTACCCTGCAACAACGCCAGCGGAAACGGTTCTTGCGGACAATCCAGATTTGGTCTTTCTCTCAAACGGTCCTGGGGACCCAGCGGACTTAGCGCCTATAGTGACAGAAGTACAAAAACTCATTGAAGCCAAGCCAGTCGTGGGCATTTGTCTTGGACATCAACTTTTAGCCATTGCGCTGGGCGGGTCTACAGGCAAACTTAAATTCGGTCACAGAGGCTGTAACCACCCAGTTAAGGACATACAGCAAAATAGAGTCTACATCACCTCACAAAACCACGGTTACCACGTGGACAGACTGCCGGAGGGCGTTGAAGTGACACACGTAAGTCTCAACGACGGCACGGTGGAAGGCATGAAGCACAAGGCAAAAAGCATTTTCTCGGTGCAGTTCCACCCAGAGGCTTCTCCGGGTCCAGTCGAGAGCAGCTACTTGTTTGATCAGTTCTTGTCGTATGCAGAGTAGGAGGTTGAAAGTATGCCATTAAATAAAGAAATCAAAAAGGTATTGGTTATTGGTTCAGGCCCAATTGTAATAGGTCAGGCGGCAGAGTTCGACTATTCAGGCACCCAGGCGTGTCAAGCCCTCAGAGAAGAAGGCGTCGAAGTAGTGCTCATTAACTCGAACCCAGCGACCATCATGACAGACAATGAAATTGCGGACAAAATTTATATAGAGCCAATCACATTAGAATATGTGGAAAAAATCATCGCTAAAGAGAGACCGGATAGTCTTTTAGCGGGCATGGGTGGTCAAACTGCGCTGAACATGGCGCTGGAACTCACGGATGCAGGCATTTTAGAAAAGTACGGCGTCAAGCTAATTGGTACAAAAATTGAAGGCATTAAAAAAGGCGAAGACAGAGAACTGTTCAAAGAGCTCATGAACGAGATTGACGAGCCGGTTATTTTATCGGACATTATCACGGACTTTGAGACGGGCCTTGAGTACGCGAGACAAATCGGTTATCCGGTTATTGTTAGACCAGCCTACACGCTAGGTGGTACAGGGGGCGGGATTGCAGACGATGAAGAAGCCCTTCGCATCATTCTCAAATCGGGTTTAGACGCAAGTCCTGTGAATCAAGTCTTGCTTGAAAAGAGCATTAAGGGCTGGAAAGAAGTCGAGTACGAGGTCATGAGAGACCGCTTCGGTAACCGCATTTCAGTCTGCAACATGGAAAACCTTGACCCAGTTGGCATCCATACGGGCGACAGTATTGTTGTAGCGCCAAGCCAGACGCTTTCAGATAAAGAGTACCAAATGCTCAGAACATCGGCGCTCAAAATTATTGAAGCCATTGAAATAGAAGGGGGCTGTAACGTTCAGTTCGCACTGAACCCGACCAGCTTTGAATATGCAGTTATAGAAATTAACCCAAGGGTAAGCCGTTCGTCGGCACTGGCGTCTAAAGCGACAGGCTACCCAATCGCTAAAGTGGCGGCAAAAATTGCACTGGGCTACGGTCTGGACGAAATTAAGAATGCGGTGACAGGTGTCACTTACGCCTGCTTCGAGCCGAGCATGGACTATGTCATCATCAAGATTCCAAAGTGGCCTTTCGACAAGTTTGGCGGTGCGAACAGAACCCTTGGCACTAAAATGATGGCGACGGGTGAAATTATGGCAATAGGCAGCAACTTTGAAGCCGCCTTCATGAAAGGGATTCGTTCACTAGAGCTCGGTCAGTACCATTTACAGCATAAAAAATATAGAGAACTCAGCATTGAAGTGCTAAAAGACAAGGTCATGAAAGCAGACGATGAGCGTATCTTTGCCCTCGCAGAAATGCTCAGAAGAGACTACAAAATGGACAAAATTTCGGAAATCACAGGGGTAGACATGTGGTTCCTGAATAAGATAAAAGGCATTATCAACGAAGAGACCAAGTTAGAGCATAGCAACATTCAAGACCTTGACCCAGATTGGCTCAGAGCGCTTAAGCGCAAGGGCTTCTCAGACAAGGGCATAGGCGACTTGATTGGCGTGTCTCCAGAGGACATTTACAGACTCAGAAGCATTTGGAACATCATGCCGGTGTACCAAATGGTAGACACCTGCGGCGGCGAGTTTGAAGCGGTTTCGCCTTATTACTACTCAAGTTATGAAACCTTTGACGAAGTGGTGGTCTCTGACCGTAAGAAGGTCATGGTTATTGGCTCAGGCCCAATTCGAATCGGTCAGGGCATTGAGTTCGACTACGCTTCGGTTCACTGCGTCAGAGCGCTTAAAAACTTAGACATTGAGACGATTATCGTCAACAACAACCCTGAGACGGTGAGCACGGACTTCAACATTTCAGACAAACTTTACTTTGAACCGCTCACAGAAGAAGACGTCCTCAGCCTTATAGACAAGGAAAAGCCAGACGGCGTTATGCTCCAGTTCGGCGGTCAGACGGCTATTAAACTGGCGAAGTTCCTCAGTGAAAAGAAAATTCCTATCCTCGGTACGAGCGCGGAACAGATAGACCTCTCAGAAGACAGAGAGAAGTTTGACGCCTTCTTGGAAACAGTGGGCATTAACAGACCGAAGGGCAAGGGCATTTATACGGTAGCAGAGGGGTTAGACGAAGCGTCGCGCCTGAAATACCCGGTCATTGTGCGTCCAAGCTACGTTCTTGGCGGACAGGGCATGGAAATCTGTCACTCGGACAAAGAACTCACCTACTACCTCAAAAATGCGTTTATTAAAGATAAGAAAAATCCAGTACTTATAGACAAGTATTTAATGGGCAAAGAATTAGAAGTTGACGCCATCTCAGACGGCAAGACAGTACTCATTCCGGGCATCATGGAGCACTTAGAGCGGGCAGGCGTTCACTCTGGGGACAGCATGACCCTCTACCCAGCGCAGAGTGTCAGTGAAGCCATTACCCGGGAAATAGTGGATTATACAAATAAAATTGCCTTAGGCATTGGCATTAAGGGCATGATCAACATCCAGTTCATTGAATACGACAACGAACTCTACGTAATAGAAGTCAACCCAAGAGCCTCTAGAACGGTTCCTTACATCTCTAAGGTGAGCGGCGTGCCGATTGTCGAGTTGGCAACAAGAGTAGCCTTAGGCGAAGAACTGAGCACGCTGGGCTATGGTGAAGGTCTATGTCCATCGCCAAAGTGGATTTCGGTCAAAGTACCGGTCTTCTCAACGCACAAGTTGCCAGACGTAGAAATATGCCTTGGTCCTGAAATGAAGTCGACAGGAGAAGTTCTCGGTGTAGGTTTAACGGTGGAAGAAGCGCTCTATAAAGGCTTCATAGCGGCAAAATACGCGCCGACCATGGAAAAACCAAGAGTGCTCATCACCCTCAACGATCAGGACAAGGAAGAGTTTAAGGGACTTGCAAAGCGCCTTAAAGCCCTACCATTTGAGTTCATCGCAACAGCAGGCACGGTGAAATGCCTGAGTGAAATGGGCATCGAAGCCCGCGAAATCAATAGAATTGGCGATGAATCACCAAACATCATGGACATTGTCATGCAGGGTGAAGTAGACCTCATCATCAACACGCCGACAAAGGGCAACGACTCTAGCCGAGACGGCTTTACCATGAGACGGGCAGCAGCAGAGCGCAACATTCCGGTTTATACGTCACTAGACACCTTCAAGGCTTGGATGGATGCGAAAATTGCCATTCAGAGCGCAGATGCGACAGAAGTTTACGACCTCAAAAACGACTAAAATCGCCAAAGCGTAAACAAAAAAATTAAGCCGATGCAGTGGGTCTTCTATATGAGACCTGCCGCATCGGCTTTTTCTGTGTTATTCTACATGACTGAGTGAAACCCTTGCTTTGGTACGGTGGCTTTCCAGTGCGGCTTCTATGAGCTGAATGACTCTAAGACCATCCTGAGCAGTTACAGGGAGTTCTGCATCGTTTTGAATCGCCTCATAAATGGCTTCGTAGTAGTCGGGGTAACTGCCTGCCTGTGTTGGGTATTTTTCTCTATGGCTGAGGGTGTTGAGTATGCCCCAGTGGTCTTCAGACGCCATACCCCAGTCAAGTGTCAACGGGAGCTTACCTGCTCTGAGTGCTTCTTCTTGTGGGTCTAAGCCGTATATTACATAAGCGCCTTTTGTGCCATAGACGGCAAATCGTGGGGTCGGTTCCTTGATTAATGAGGAAGCCTTTAAGGTCACCTTGAGGTCGGGGTAGTACAAATGAATTTCAAAGGCGTCGTCTGTCTTGCCACATCGCTCTGAGCGCAGTTCTGCGTATAGCTCTTGTGGGAGTCCAAATAAGGTCAAAGCTTGATCCAACAAGTGGGAGCCAAGGTCGTATAAGAGGCCGGAACCGGGCAGGTCGTCTTCGCGCCAAGAATTGATTTTGAATTCTGGACGGTAACGGTCAAAACGGGACTCGAAGGTTACGGGTGTGCCTAGTGTATGTTTGTTAAGCAATGTTTTCAAAGTTTTAAAGTCGCCATCGAATCGACGGTTATGGTATACGCTGAGTTTAAGATTTTTTTCATTTGCTAATAAGACCAGTGATTCTGCTTCTTTGCTGGTAACGGTAAACGGTTTTTCAACGACGACATGTTTGCCAGCCATAAGCGAGGCCTTTGCCAGTGGAAAGTGCAGGGTATTGGGTGTGCAAATGACGATGAGGTCGATGGTTTCATCGTTTAGAAGTGGGTTTTCGTCAGTGACGATAAGCGCCTCAGGAAAGTCATGACGCGCTGCCTCTATTTTAGCAGGGGCGTTAGTGACAATGTATTTGACACAGAATTGATTTAACGCTTTAAGCAGTGGGCCGTGAAAGGTACTGCCTGAAAGGCCGTAGCCAATGAGTCCAACTTGCATAATTTTCATAATTATAATCACCTCAATTTATTGTAACAAGGTCGTTCTAAAAAAAGTACTCTAATTGATGTTTTTTGTATTCATCCATTTGATCGTTTAAGTAGGTGCTTCGAATTTGATCAAACGTGCCATCCTTCTGCTTTTTTTCAATAAAATCATTGATTTGCTTAAGTAGCGCTTCGTTTTTTTTATTGACCACCATCCCCCAACCTTTTGTATGCGGTAGTGGATGGAGTAAGGCAGTTGTTGTATCGTTGTATTCTTCTTGGGCATTAATAATGGTTAAAGGGTCGCTGATGAAAACATCTGCATTGCCTTGTGCGACTTCAATAATCGCCTTTTGGTCGCTAGGTAGTAATTTGATTTGAGCTTTTGGAATCTGTTCAGCAGCCCATCTAGAGGCTTGAGACCCTGTGGTAACTGCAATGATTACTTCTGGCGTATTTAGAGAAATAAAAGCGCGCACGGGCGAATCTTTATAAGCAAGCATAGCAAGTGGGGTCTTGGCATAGGGTTTTGAATAGCAGAGACCTGCATGCCTTGAAGAAATGGAACTGGAAGAGAGAATCAAGTCGATTCTTTGACTTCTTAATGAAGATTCTAGACTTTTTCGAGGCAGCGTGATAATTTCGACGGGCTTTCCTAAATAGTCACCGAGTGCATTGGCAAGTGCAACGGAGGCGCCTGAAGGCTGTCCTGACGCAGCTTGACTTTCAAAAGGAGGGTGGTTTAAGCACATGCCGATTCTGAGAGGGGCTGTTTTGTTTTCAAGTGAGCTTGAACCGAGCTGAAACCATAATGCGGTGCAACTGCAGACCATTAAAAATGCTAAAATAAGTCTGATGTTTTGTCTTTTCATGTCAGTGTCCTCCCAGAATTAAGGAAATATGTCAAATTGACTATTGATAATTGAATCCATTAGAATACGTAAAGTTTTTATCCAAAACTTTGGTATCCTAAACAAAATAAATGAGATTATTTAATTTTTTTTATATGCTAATCATACCTTAATTTAGGAACTTATTTGTAACAACCGTGAAACAATAAGAGAAATAGCGGGAGAAGATGTTTAAAAATCGTAGGAAATGGATAAAAGGATATTGATACTTTTTGTCGAATTAACCTTGATGGGCCGAGAAGATCGCGTGCAAAGCATTTTCTAGACTTACATTTTCCGAAATGAAAAGGAGGAGATTTCGTGCACATTTTGCACTTAGAATATAGCGCGTTTTTTAGAAAGCTAGTCAAGGAAATGATTATCGAGAGTGGACATTCACCACTAGAGAGCAAGTCAGGTGGCGATGTCTTCAATATTCTTGCGCAGACAGATGTATCTTTGATTATTACTGGTTTTGAATTGGCAGATATGACGGGCGAAGAGTTGATTCAAAGTATGAGAAATTCCCGTTATTCAGATATCCCGATTGTGATTATTACTTCTTTGGAGACTTCCGAAGTGAAAGACCGTTTAAGAGGATTGAAGATTGACGACTGCATTCTCAAACAAGATTTGACTCCAGATCGGTTCAATAGTTGTATTGATCGTATTTTAGAGTAAGCTATAAGCTCCCTGTGGGAGCTTTTTTTATAGTATTGGAAATGGAGGGTAATTATTATGCAGTTATGGGACACAATTATAGAAAGAAAAGGGACACACACAATTAAATGGGATGCCATGGAGCCTTTTGTCGGCAAGGCTGAATTGCTGCCTTTTTGGGTTGCAGATATGGATTTTGAGTCACCAAAAGCTGTGAGTGAGGCACTAGAAACCCGCGCGAAACATGGTGTTTTTGGGTACACGTATGAGTGCGCCAAGCAAAGCTTGGCAGTTTCAGCGGCTGAAAGCGCCGCTAAGGAAAAGGCTAGCCACCACCCTTATACTGTAGACCTACGGGCATGGGAGTAATCGCATGACTGGTTGCAAGGTCGCAGGAATGTACAG
>JBGSUZ010000174.1:0-3024 GCA_041753235.1 Acidaminobacteraceae bacterium | reverse complement strand
GATGTTTGACTAGCGTTTTCGTCTTGTCAGTGGCGGTTTTGTTTGCTGCATCTGTAACTGTAAGGCTTGTGGTTTCCTCATAGTCATTTCTGTCTGAATGGTCAAAGCTGAGGAACGTACCTTCTTTGTCCTTTAGGCCATCCTTGACTGCCTCAAACCCTGAAGCTAACTCGAAGTCATAACTAACAATTGCGCCGTTAGCGGATGCGCCTTCACCGGATATGCTACAGCGTTTCCCTGCTCGTATGCTACTAGGGGCATAAACATAAGCGGTTGGTTTTACTTCTTGCTGTGGGTCAGGTGGAATAGTTTTGAAGCCTATACTGACGGTATGGGTTATTTCATAAGGTTTACCGTACTGATCGATAACACGCTGCATAAGGGTAATGGTGTTGTCTTTGAAATACCTCTTGGTCTTTTCAGGGGTTAGTGTGTATTTTACATCTTTTGTCCATCCGAAATAATCATCATACTGATTTGTCTCGTAGTTGAGTGCAAACCAGTTATATTTTTCGATTCTAATGTCAGGTGGTAGATATGTTTGGTCTTTTAGGTCAAAGGTAAACGCTCTGTCTATGGTGTCTTTGTCATGCTGAATGCCACCATCTGTTTTATTGTCAGTGCCGTAGTAGATTTGAAAGTCCGGTGTGATGGTGGATGGGTCTATGGCGCGGACTTTTAATACAGTTTTGGCGATGTCTGCTGCTTTAATATCTAGGACATCTGCTTTACTTTTAACAGCGCCTTTACCTTCAACATTCTTATTTGTATAGGTTCTTTTATAGTCTGTGCGTTTTAAAATGAGTGGATAGATTGAAGCCATATTTTGTGGTGATGAAAAGTCTTTAAGCGTTTTCGCATTTCCGTCATAGATATTGGTTACACTTTCAAGATACTGGGCTTCCTTACCCCCTAAACCAATATCTCTCAGACTTGCATTTGTATTCAGTTTCACATAAACCGTCACTTGGTCTTGCCCTGGCATAATGTCTTTGACTGAAATAGGTTTTTGACAGGCCGCATCGTCATACACGGCAATGCTGACCAGCGGTTTGAAAGTATCTGGTATCATTTTATCTACTGTAAACGTATTATAGGATTTCACAGGCTTTTTTGTCTGTGTGTTCCACCCTCTGTAATAAGTCCTCATGGAACCATCTGAAAATGCTGTTGCTTCTGACTGCATGAGCAGGCGTTTGTAAAACTCGTTGATGTCACTTTTATTTTGGACTGATTTGTTAAGGACTTGTTTCATGATTAGAGACTGTGGATTTTTTGTACCATATTCATCCAACGAAACGAATGGTTGATTAAGCATATGGCTTTTAGTGTTTTCACTGGTATTTCCCCATGATTCAAAAGCTTCAGGAATTTTTTCGTATGTGAAGTTTGGAATCTGTACCGGGTCTCTTTCTCCTACAATCGGTCCATTTGTATAGAAGTCATTTGTTACCAATTTCCGTTTATGTCATAACCTAGATATTGAAGTTCTTCATGCCCATATTTATCAATATATGAACGTCCTACGCCAATTGCCGTCGTACATACACTGCGGTAATTGTAGACAACAACTTGATGTAACTCTAAAGGTTTTAAGGCAATCCACATGTCGCCTTTGATGGTTTTTAAAGAACCTTTTAGAACAAACTGCTGTTGTAATAACTTCTGCTGATTTGCATTTAATTTACTGTACGAAGGATAATCAGTGTATGATTCTGCTGCATAACTGCTACTCGGCGGCAACATGGCAACTGTCATACAGATTATCAAAATAAATGATAAAATTTTCTTCACGCTTTACACCCCTTTCTATTTCATTGTTGATTGTATACAAGGGGATACCCCTTCACCATCAGAAAAACGTAACTGATAGCCGTTGTAATTCTTATACAGAACTTTGCTTTTACTGCCTCTGTCTTTTCCTTTTGAATAGTCTAAGTACATCTTGAAAATAACAGGCCCATCTTCTGCACCATATACACGAACGAACCACTGATTAAATACTTCTTCGTGTTGTTTGGCAATCTCACCAGATTCTGCACTGAAATTTAAAACTGGGTTAAACGGACAATCATCTTCTCTCGCACTTACAGGATTTGTATAAAACGAAAAGTAACCCTTTTTAAATTCTGATGAAAAATCATTCTGACTCAAACAAATCAACACATGACTACTTGGCACTATAAACTCCTGAAGGTATAAGTCATTAGCCTTAGCATATTGCGTACCGTACTTTGTCAAGTCATAAGCAATGCGGTTAAAATTCTTAATGTTCTTCTCCATCAGGTCGTAGCGTGACGTCTTGCCATCATGTTTTTCAGCTATATTGATAAAAAATAGCTGACCATTGTAAGGCATATAACTACCTCCAGTATTTTTTAAAGTTGAGTGGAATGTATGATACTCGTCATCTGATGGCAATTGAACTTGTGCTGAATAAGGATAAAAGTTTTGCTGTGATATTCCTACTGTCATATCCTCAAACTCCTGATCCGTCCACCAGTTCGTCAACTTGCCGCCCATTTTAATAGGCTTTTCCGTATAATCAACGTCACCTGTGTTAATGACGCCGTTCGCCTTCTTCTCAACTACCACAGTTCTCTGGTCAATTTGAGATAGAAACCCATTTAAGAAGTAGTTAATGACTTCGCCATAATCTTTGGTATTCTTACTGAAAGTCATTTTATCTCGCATAGACTTGTCCATAAGCTTAGTAATAAGCACCGCCGCTTCCGCCCTTGTCAGTGGGTTCTTCGGTTCAAAATTGCCGTTGCTGCCTTTAATGATGCCGAGTTGATAGGCTTTTAAAACAGCGTCCTTGTTTACATCGTTTACAATTTTATAGTCTTTAAACTTGTATTCCAGCCCGTGGTCAGCAGTCACCTCTTCTCCCATAAGCGCCAGCGCGCGGTCAACGACTTGAACGGCTAGTTCCCGCGGCATGTCTCTGCCTTCGTATTGGGGCACTTCGTCAAGTGATGCTTCTTTAATTAAGCCAACCTCCAACGCTTTTTTAAGGTAAGG
>JBGSUZ010000173.1:0-5631 GCA_041753235.1 Acidaminobacteraceae bacterium | reverse complement strand
AGTCTCAAAATCAATGGTTGCTTCTTGAATTAAAATTTCATAATACTGAGTTTTTGCCTCATATAATAGGGTAAGTGCACGACTTTGATACCGCCGTTCTAATTGCAGTTGCTCCTGTTTGATTGTTTGAGCCCTGAGCGTCAAAGCTATATTCTCTTGATTGAATTCTGGTAATAAGAACTCGCTTTGTCGCTGAACAGGTGGCGGTAAGTTGAGCGCTTTTAATTCAGCCTCCTTTACCAGCCATTCTTTTTTTATCAAAGCCAGTTCATCATCTTGTTCTAAAACAAGGTTTAGTACAATTTCAAGAGTAAGTTTCTGTTCATCCTGTTTGTTCTTAACGCTGCCATCTGCATAAGTAATGGGTTGTAATACCCCCATCATTAAAATAATTAATATAATCGCCATCTTTTTCATAAGCTACTCCTGTAAAGGCAAATATTCATATAGGATAAGTTGTCCAGTTGCCTCATCAAAATAAAACAGCATTGAATAGCTATCTTGCTTTATGGCAAGAGTCTGCATACTTTTAGCATTTGTCATTGCTTTATAGACTGCTTGGTCGGGTAAATCTGCTAATTTTACTGTCTTTAATGGTATTTTTGAAGCTTCATACAGTGACTGAATTCCCGTCAAATTAGGATTTTGCTTAATTGAATCGGAGAAAGCAAATCGACTCACAAGAATTTTTTGAACCAACGGTTCTAAAGCACCTTGTGGGTAATTCAGCTCAAACAGTACACCCGTTTTCTTAAGATTAAGGCCGTAAACCCCATCCATCTCAATCATCTGACCATTTTCAGGAAATTGCAGTCTTATCTCTGTACTTAGTTTGCCAATCAAAGCTTCAAGAGAGGCAATACCAGCAACCCAAGGGCCTTCATACACCTTCTCCGCACCTACATAAAGCGCACCAGTTCCATTGTATAATCCGTTCTCAAAATTACCATTATACTCAAGTTCTCCAGTCGATTGGTTAAATGATTTGCCTATGCCACTATATTGTCCTTGCAAAAAACTGCCTTCATAAAGCAGAGTACCTGACTGATTGTAAAGTCTTCCTAGTCCACTATAAACACCTAAGCTAAAGAACCCTTCATATGCCAATACCTCTTTTTCATAAAAAGACTTGCCACTGCCTTCAAACAAGCCATTAGCAAACCCGCCGCTATAAATGCGTTCACTGCTCATTGAATATAAATTTCCATCGCCTTGATACTTCCCATTTAAGAAGTCTCCTGCGTATTGGACTTTCCCATTTTCATAATAAACAAGTCCATAACCATTTTTCAAACCTTGAGCAAATTCTCCTGAATATTGAAGTCGACCTCTTTCATCAAATAATTTGCCCTTGCCTTCAAAAAAATTGCCTGTAAACTGACCTTCGTAATACTTATTGCCTGTTTCGCCATAAAGTATGCCTTGTCCTTCATACAGATCTTCCTGAAAGTCTCCCGCATAGCGCAAATGCCCCTTGTCGTCAAATTGCTTGCCATAACCATTACATTTACCGTTAGCAATCATCCCATCAAAGACCAAAACTTTTTCTCGGTTAATAAGATGTGCTTTACCTGAATAAGTTGCTAACAGACTGTCTGAGAGTGATATGGTTGGGGTGTATAAACGACCTCTAAATAACGGTATCAACAAACTATTGCCAATTACCATCATAAATACGATGACAAGCAGCACCACCATGAGAAGGCGCTTAGCATACATTCGATCGCCTAAAGTCACATAATCTGCTCTTTTTGCTGGGCCCTTCTTAAGTGTGACCATAAATTCTTTAAGCGAGGCTTTGATCGCTGTTACTACCTTGCTCTTCATAAACAGGTTTTTCTTTAACTTTCTCTGAAAGAGATTAACCGGTTTCATCAAGGTGCTGGTTGCTGCCTTCGCTACACTTTCTAATAAATTAGCCACCTGATTCACCTCTACTTTCTAAAATCTCCCCAAGTGCTTGTCGAAAGCACTAGCTTCAGTAAGCGCTTTTTCACATTTATACAAGTATTCTTTAGACACCAAATCTGATGGATTTTCTTTGATAACTCTGATAAATAACCGTTTTGCCGCTTCAAAATCGTTATTGATAAACAGTGTCAGAGCTTCTTCGAAGTGGGTTTTGCTCTTTAAGAAGTCCGCTTGCTTAGAAACATGTATTGTCTCAAACCATTCACTGACTTTTAAGCTTAACCCCTGATGTTCATCCATAATTTCACCAATGAAACGTGCATTATGTTCCTTTTCAGCAATGCTAGCAATAAAACTCTCTGTTAGAAGCACGGAGCAATTATATTTGCCAGCGTATTTGTCCAATGCGACTGCTTCGTTAACACAATTACTGATAACTGCTGTGGACATACGGCCTTCATCGCCTACAACACCTAAAATAGCTTCTCCATAATGGATGGTAATTGTCGTATTAATGCCCATTTCGTTATCTTTTAACTTCTGTGTAATGCTATATGCAGCGTTTAATGCATCCTGTTGATCTGTAAATAACGCCATTAACCCTGCATTTCTAAATTCACCAACAAGTCCGCCATGCGCGTGAATCGCATTGGCATATTCCATAAAAATATGATTAAGCAGGTCTAACTGATCTTTTGAGGTCATGCCTTTGGTCAAGTCAAAATAATTGAATGTATTAATGTAAGCTATCGTCATTTCCTGTTTTGAGTAATCGCCTAGCCCCACATCAATCATTGAGCGCTTTTCCATAAGATCAAAGAATTTTTGCGGTATAAATTTATAGTAAATGCTATTGAGCATGGTCAATTCATTAATATAGTCTCTTATAAACAATGACATCTTATTGAAACCCGAAGACAGGCTACCAATTTCATCATGTGTTCTAACTTCAACAGTTGTCCCCCAATTATCTGCTATAATATCGGTTACAGACTCGTTTAGCTTGCGAAGTGGCTGTATAATTCTAACAATTATTAAAGCAACCAATATCAGCACAATGCCAATTATCGAAAAGTCTAAGGTCGCTAATTTGCCATAATAGCTTTGTAGAAAATAAGTATAACTCTGTTTGCCAGTGCCTACTTCAAATAAACCGATGACACTGCCATCCTTATCAAAAATCGGGGTCAGCGAAAATACCCATTCACCGCTCAAGTCTGAATTTTGACCCAGATAGGTTTTTCCATTTTTCGCTGCATTAATATAGATTTGATTACCTTTTTCGCCATATACAAACCCTGTAGTCGACCAATAGCTAGCGGCATCCCCTGCAACAACATGTATTTTATCATCAACATATCTGTAAACCACTGAGTAATACCAGCGGTTATAAGTATTTTTAATCATGTCGTTGTACGCCTCCGCATCTACGAGGCGTAGATTGTCTATTTTTTTATATGCAGGTGCGTCGTAATCTTCGAGACCGTCAAAACTTAAAATGTCTTTAGGGTCAAATTGTTCAGCCCGTTCAGTTGTAATATGATAAAGTGTAGCAAATAAATCGTTTTTTGCTAAATCTGAAAAATATGAAAAACTAACCGACAATGAGATTATTGGAATTAACATAATCATTGGTAGTAAAAATGCACCAATTTTAATAATTAGAGAACCTGAACTTAGTCCATAAAGATAAATAGCAAACCAAATAACAGCGGCTATTAGCGCATAAACTAATAGTATTTTAGCAAATACAATTGCTTGCTGGACAAAGCTTGGGTGATATGCTGTGATCAACGTCACGGCATCCCCTTTATCTACAAACACATAACGATGCCCTGCTAAGTTGACTCGCATGCTCCCTGTAATAGAATAACCATCATTGAAACTGACTGTATTTGCATTTTCATAAGTCAACATCGGATTCGAAGAAATAGGTGCACTTGGATTTCTAAGGACTTCAATCTGCTCATCTTTCACATTCATTGCAATCAATTGTTTAGACTGCATGTCAAAAAACGCAAAGCTATTTTCTTTATAAATGGTTAATGAAAGTGGCGCGTATTGTAAGCCCATACTAGGATACTGCAGTTTTTCAGCTTTTCCATTTGCGTAACGATACAAGTCACCTTTGATAGTAGAAACAACCACACTTGTGTCATCCAAATAAAGGAGGTCATTGACGTACAACTCTGGTGCAGTCTTAACTTTTTTAAGGACGCCGGAAGTCTGATTGAATAAGTTTATTTGTACTACAGACCAAAGGTTTGCATCCATAGAACTTTTTTGAATAATAAACATATCTCTTCCCATGGTATAAACCTTAGAAATTAATGAGTACTCTACGTTGCCCTCTTTTTTGTAGTCAATACTGTAAATGGGCGTCAACGTTTTGCCATCGGGCGCTATTCTAAGAATTTCTTCATAAAAAACATAGTAAGTGTCAGAATTTTTTTGCGTCCGGTGTATGTATAGATTACCCTGAGCATCTGAAGCTAAATGTCCGTATTCCGAAAAAGTAGAGGGCTTGTCTTTTGGAAGTTTAATATTTTGCTTCACATTACCTTTTTCATCTGTTAAAAGTAAATGATAAGATGGCTTGAAATAATTTACAATACCTTCACTCATTTGATCCGTCGCTTCTTTTTCTAAAATAAGAAGCATGTTATCCGAAGTCTGGAGTACATCAACAATTTGTTCAATACTTGAATCTTCTATTGCATAAAAACTAGCAGCACTTAGTACAATCACAAATAATCCTAGAATCAGCATCCTTTTCATAGCTCGCCCGCTCCTTTAACTGAATAATATCTATAAATAACAGCTTCAAGTAAAAAGATAATCGTTAGTTTTATCAGATTTGTGATATAAGATATCTGAGAACCATTTTACATGTCGGTGTATTACTTACCCCAAGAAGGAGGTTCACATGCATCAGATTCAACTAAACGATCAATACCTGATCCATAAAACCATCTTCGAGACGCAGGGCCTCACTATTTACAAAGGCCTTTCGCTTAAGGACGACTCAGAAATTTTTTACAATATCCACTGTATCCGCTACAAAAAACTACTGAAATACTATTTATCTGTAAAGGATCAGTTAAAAGAAACTTTGCCTTTAACAGACAGCTTTGTCATTAATGGCGATCTTTATTTGGTATTTAAAAGTGGCGAAGTAGGTGTTCCTCTTTCTCACCACAGTCTCAGTACACTTGAGAAAAAACATCTACTGCTTGCTTTGCTCGCAAAGCAAGCTTTAGATGCAAAACTCCCCAATTTTATAAGATGGCAGCTTCTCCAACCCGAACATCTATGGGTGGACAATAATCGCATATTGCATACAGACATTCACCTTAAGCTTTTGAACCCAGAATTGTTTGACGATTTTAATTCTATTCAAAATCGTATTGCTGAGTTAATCCCAGCAGTATTCGAAGCGCCCGATGAGGATTTGGCTCTCAAGCAATTTTCTGAAAAATGCCAAGCAGCTGTATACCGAACTGATTTCGCAATGCTGTCAGACTATAAATACCTCATGGGACTCTCAGTTGAACAAAAAGAACCATGGCTCTACGAAAAACTTTATGCACTTTATCTAAAACTTAAAGAAAATAAAAAAAGGATTGTTATTGTAGGACTACTCTTACTTTTCGGTTATTTAGGCTTCAAACAGCTAGGTGCCTCTAATGCAATTTTAATCCAGCCTTATCAAAAAACCGT
>JBGSUZ010000172.1:0-4781 GCA_041753235.1 Acidaminobacteraceae bacterium | reverse complement strand
ACATCCATATTGCGGTTGAGCAGTTCTTCACGAATGGCATTTTGCAGGTGATACCCAATGTACCCTTGGCTCATAGAGCCGCATTCTGGAAAGGGCATTTCAGGAATTTTACTGTTATGCTGTGCCGCTGTGTCCATGGCTAAGTTAATCATGCCAACCTGTGGCCCGTTGCCGTGGGCAAGAATCACTTCATGCCCTTCTTGAATCAGGTCAACGATTGGTTTTGCTGTGTGTTTTACAAGTTCAAGCTGCTCGGTTGGCGAATTGCCAAGGGCATTGCCGCCAAGAGCGACTACAATTTTGTCTTTCATTTTCATTGCCCGTTCCCCCAGTTATCCTTATGGATTAAAGATTGCCGATAGTTGCAACCATAACTGCTTTAATGGTATGCATGCGGTTTTCTGCTTCGTCAAATGCTTTTGAATGTCTGCTTCTGAAGACTTCGTCTGTTACTTCCATACCGTCTAAACCATATTTTTGATACATGTCTTCCCCTACATCAGTCAATCTGTCGTGGAACGCAGGTAAACAGTGTAAGAAGATCACGTCTGGATTTTCAGTTCTGCGAATGAGGTCCATGTTGACTTGGAAAGGTTTGAGAAGCTTAATACGCTCTTCAAAGAGATGTTCTTCGCCCATTGACACCCAAACATCTGTGTAAACAGCATCTGCGCCTTTAACGGCATCGAAGTTGTCTGTAATTTCAATAACTGCGCCTGTTTGCTTAGCCACTTCTCTCATTTCAGCCACAAGGCCTTCTTCTGGGAAAAGTTCTTTAGGTGCAAGGGCTACGAAGTGCATACCCATTTTTGCGGCACCAATCATTAGCGCATTGCCCATGTTGTTTCTTGCATCGCCAACGTAAACGAGTTTTACTTTATTAAGTGGCTTGAATACGTGTTCCTGAATTGTAAGGAAGTCAGCAAGGATTTGAGTTGGATGGTCAAAGTCTGTAAGACCATTCCAAATTGGAACGCCCGCATGCTCAGCAAGTGCTTCAACAGTTGACTGTGCATAACCTCTAAACTCAATACCATCGTAAAAACGTCCAAGTACTTTAGCGGTGTCTTCGATAGATTCTTTTTTGCCCATTTGGCTGTTAGTGAGGAAAGTTACATAAGCACCTTCGTCAAAAGCAGCTACTTCGAACGCACAACGTGTTCTTGTTGAAGTCTTTTCGAAAATCAAGCAAACATTTTTGCCATCTAATAATTTAGTTCTAATGCCTGCGCGTTTTTTAGCTTTTAAGTCTTTTGAAAGGTCGAGCATATATTGGATTTCTTCAGGTGTAAAATCTTTAAGCGTTAAAAAATGTCTTCCCTTGAGATTAACTGGCATGGTTGTAGCCTCCCTAATGAAATATGTTTTGTGTTGTTACTTATGTTATAAAATCCGTTAAGGATTTTATTGACCTATTTAGTTAAATTTTCTCTAACCAGCGGCATAGACATGCATCTTGGGCCGCCTCTGCCCCTAGAAAGTTCGCTCGAAGGCATCACGTGAAGCTTAATGCCCTGCTCGACTAATAATTTATTTGTCACATGGTTTCTGGAGTAAACAATAACTTCTCCCGGTGCAATTGCCAATGTGTTAGAACCGTCATTCCACTGCTCTCGTCCTGCGTCAATGCCTCTTTTACCACCACAGCGGATAAGAGAAACTTCATCGAGTTCAAGATACTTCTTTAATATATCCTCAAGTACCATCGTTTCCTTTATAATATCAAGGCGTCCGTCTGGCTTCTTCGTAATAGAATACACCGTCAGTGGTCCTTCAATTTCAGGATGGATGGTAAACTTGTCGTAGTCGACCATAGTAAATACCGTGTCTAAGTGCATGTAAGCCCTAGACTTAGGAATATCAAAAGCCAAAACTGTTTCGAACGTCTGTCCGTCTGCAAAAATACTGCGTGCTAATTTTTCGACTGCTTCTGAGTCGGTTCTTTGGGAAATGCCTACTGCTAGAATTTTTTCGTTGAGAATCAGAATGTCGCCACCTTCGATAGAGAATTCTTCATCTCGGTTATACCAATACTTCACATCTGGCTTGGCGAAGTCTACGTGGTGGTCGAATATGTACTTCGCAAATAGCGTTTCTCTACGTCTTGTAGTTGTACGCATATGATTGAGCGAAAGGCCTGTGCCAATAGTGGCAAACGGGTCTCTGGTAAAATAGAGATTTGGCATTGGATCGACAATAAAAGGATATTCATCATCCATGAGATCCGGCAACGAAGACTTCTTCGAAAAGACAATTTCTTCTTTACGAATACCCGCCATCATTTTATCCACCATCCCACGATGATCTTTAAAAGATGAATATAGTTCCAGTAGTGCCTGTTTGCGGTCATCGCCATGGACGCCGGCTTCATTGACAAAGTCCTGAATGAACTGTGCTCTGACACCGCTGTCCGCAACTGATTGCGCAACTAGGTCTTCTAGATATAAAACTTCAATGCCGTTATTACGGAAAATGTCCGCAAAGGCATCGTGCTCTTGACGAGCGACTTCTAAATATGGGATGTCATCGAAGAGTAATCTCTCCATGACCTCAGGCATAAGATTTTCTATCTCTAAACCTGGGCGGTGCAATAAGACCTTTTTAAGCCTACCGATTTCTGAGTAGACCTGCAAAGTGGGACTGTTTGACATAAGAACACCTCACAAACTTACTTTATTTGGTATTTTATTCATTCTCCTCTTGCTGCCTCAAGTATATCACTATCAGTTCAAAAATATCAATACGTTGATTTTACTGCACTTCAAAAACAAACTGATTTTTGTATTATTTCTGAATATTCATGCCACGTATATTATGGATATATTTGTAATCAAATTTTGCCATTGTCTGATATTTCACACTTTTGTGAATAATAATGAACGGCACCTCTGAATATCTATGTTAGAAAAAGCATAATAAATTTTTAGCACTTGCACAAAAAGTTGAAATCCCTAAAGATTACCTTTGCAACCGTTTTAAGTTCCGCTGGTGCCTTTATAACATGCTGGGTGTCCGCCTCTGGCACATGTCCAAACCCATATGCAGCGTGAACAAATGGCACACCCGCTAAACGCGCCGCCTCATAGTCGCTAAGTGTATCGCCTATGTATATGGCTCTTTCAACACCACTCCGAGTCATAACCTGTTGAATATTCTCCCCCTTGGGACGTTTGGTGCGCCCATGACTTTCAAAGTCTTTAAAATACGCTTCTAACCGATGATACTTCAAAAACGTCTCAATATACCCCTCTTGACAATTACTCACAATATACAGCGCATAACGCTGGCTGAGCTCACTTAAGACCGACTCTAGATTGTCATAGAGTCTGCCTCCCCGTTCTAAAAGAACTTGTTGTTCCATTTGACAACACCGCTTCACTAAACTGAGTTGCGCCTCAACACTCAACTCAGGAAAGAATTCTGCACCAATCTGTTCAATAGTTTTGCCCATGACCCCACGGAGCCGATTTGTTGTAAGCCAAGCTTCACCATAGCCTTCTTCTACTAAAACAGTATTCCACGCTTGCACAACACCTTCACTGGAATCCCATAGCGTGCCATCCAAATCAAAAATTAATGCGTCCATCCTATTGTAACTCCTTTTTGTTGTTTGTCATAATTTTCAGATATCAAAATGCATTTAAAACAGATTAACATTTTTTGTACATACAATCGTTACGAAATGAATACACTTTTATTTTTGCAAAGTATACTTGACATAAAATGCAAAGTTAACTATACTAAAATTGTAAAGTAAACTTTGCAAAGGAGGCCGCGTTTGAAAACACAAATCCAAACATTGCGAAAAGAACGCAAAATATCACAGGAGGAATTGGCATTGGCAGTCGGGGTAAGCCGCCAGACTATCACCTCGCTAGAAACAGGGAAATATACTGCCTCACTAATTCTAGCCTACAAAATTGCACGCTATTTTAACCTAAGCATTGAAGACGTCTTTGATTTCACAGATTTGGAGGATGAACAATGAATGCCTACAGAGATACACTAAAAAAGAGACTTAAACTACTGATTGCGCTAAACGCCCTTGCTATATTCTGTATTTGCGTCACGCTGTGGCTCAGTCAATTAATAAACCACGGTGAGCAGATGCTTGACGGTATGATGACCGGCTATCAAATAGGCATCTTTCTTGGCCTCCAAATGATTATGGTCATCATGATGATCCGCTACCGCAAAGCCATTCAAAATGACCAACTACTCAAAAAAATGCAGATTTACGAAACCGACGAGCGCAATAAATGGATTCAAGGTGAAATTGGCGCCATCAGCTTTAAATTGATAGTTAGCGGTACACTTTTGGGCTCAGTCATTGCCGGCTTCTTTAACCAGACTATATTTTTAACGCTATTTTGCATGACCATTTTCATCGTTATGGTTCAGCTCGGTCTAAAACTCTATTATCAGAATAAATATTAAGGAGGGTACTGCCATGCGTAAAACAAACTGGAATTGGTACTTAAGTGTCGCGTCACTAACACTCATTGTTTATTTAGGTGTAGGTCGCTTCATAGAGCTACCTGACTTTTTAATGGGATTTTGTTTAGGGTTGACCTTGGTACTTTATCCTTTTGGGATTTACAAACTGGCTAAGGCCAATAGAAAGCTGAAAGCTTAGTATAGCTGATCGAGTAGGAGGCTGACGATTAATTCGTCAGCCGTCCTCTCACACCACCGTACGTACCGTCCGGTATACGGCGGTTCGTTAAACTAACTGTACTTTCTTGTACATTGTAGACATGCTGATATAGCCACGCTTTTCT
>JBGSUZ010000171.1:0-8886 GCA_041753235.1 Acidaminobacteraceae bacterium | reverse complement strand
TAAAGTCACCTGTATGAATGACCTTGCCCACAGGTGTTGAAATGCATAAGCTTACAGCGTCTGGAATACTATGTCCTACCGCAATAAACTCAATCTCAAATGCCCCAAGTTTGATTGTCTGTCCTGCTTTAACAACAGTTGATTTTACTGCCCCAATGTTCTTGTGTTCCTTCAATTTGTGCTCGATGAGTCCAAGTGTCAGCTTTGTACCGAAAAGCGGCATTTTAAGCTGGCTGAGAACATATGGCGTAGCGCCAATGTGGTCTTCGTGACCGTGGGTATATAGAATGCCTTTAATTTTGTCCGCATTCTTCTTTAAATACGTTATGTCCGGTATAACAATGTCTATACCGAGCATTTCATCTTCTGGAAAGGTCATGCCGCAGTCTACGACGATGATTTCATCTTCGTATTGGTAAATGGTCATGTTCTTACCTATTTCGTTTAATCCACCTAATGGGATTATTTTTAAACCTGATACTTTCTTTGTCATGGTTTCACCACCTTATAATATAAAGTTCTCGGGGTATCGAACCCCTCGAATCTTCCCACTCAAAATCCGAATGGGAGTAATCAAAAATTGAACCTTGCAATACGAAGATTACAAGGTTTTTTTACATTTACTGCATATGCCATAAAACTTAAGTTTATGATCTTTGATTTGGAAATCGAATTCCGCCTCGATACGAGTTTCTAATGCTTCTAGTAAGTCATCTACTACCTCTAAAATTTCGCCACAATTGGAGCAAATTAAGTGGTGGTGTTGATGATCATCTTCGTGAATATTGAGTTCATAACGCACACAGCCATCGTCTATATTGATTTTAGACAAGACATCTAGGTCGCTCAGTAATAAAAGTGTTCTATATACTGTAGCAAGACCAATGTCAGGGCAGTCTTTGCGCACGATGTCGTAAATCTCTTCCGTACTAAGATGTTTGCCCTGATTGGTCATAATGACGTCTAAAATAGCTTTTCTTTGAGGTGTGAGTTTGTAACCCTTGTCTTTTAACTTTTCTTTTAATGTTTCAAAAGATACGAGCATGGGACACCTCTCTGTTTGTAAAAATTTTAGTTCTCGATTTCGCTTTCCATTTGATCTAAAAGATTTTCGTAAGCTTCAGCTACGCGATCAAACTCATCGTCATCTTCAATAAATTCAAATAAGAATTCGTCATTTTCAGTTTCTTGCATTCTGTAAACAACAGCTTCTTCTGAACCATCAAGTGGTAATAATACAGCGTATTCTCTTTCTTCTAAAGAAAAAGTAAATACGACCTCATGCTCTAATTCATTGCCTTCTTCATCTACTAATACTACGATATTTTCTTCGTTCATGTGTACACCTCTTCTAATAATATATTTTGGTTATCCGTATTAACGGTTTTGGCTTAGAGAATCTAAATAGCCCTGTAGAATGTAGACGGCTGCAACGGTGTCGATGACTTCTTTGCGTTTTTTACGACTGACATCTGCTGCAATAAGCATCTTTTCAGCAGCAACAGTCGTAAGTCTTTCATCCCAAGAAATTATTTCTATTTCTCTATTATTTATTCTATCAGAATATCTCAACTTTTTCTCAAGTTTTTGAGAAAAAGCTAAAGTCTTTTCACCTTGTGGGCCAATCGTGCCATTCATATTCTTAGGCAAACCAACAACGATTTTGTCGACATCTTGCTCGGCAATAATAGTTACCAGTTTATCAATGTCTTCTTTGAGCGATTTTCTTCGAATAGTTTCACGACCCTGCGCAGTTATGTGTAAAAGGTCGCTGAGGGCCACACCAATGGTGGCATCCCCAACGTCAAGTCCCATATATCTCATTGTTTCTCCTTAATCTAGGTTTTTGTCGAGGTAATATTTGAGAAGTTCCTCAAGTATTTCATCTCGCTCTACGCGGCGAATCATTTTACGCGCATCATTGTGAGTGGTAATGTAGGTAGGATCCCCGGATAAAAGGTAGCCAATCATTTGATTGACAGGGTGGTAACCCTTTTCTTTCAATGCACTGTAGACAAACTTGAGAATTTCTTTTCGTTCATCTGATTGCTGCTGATCCACACTAAATTTCATCGTCTTGTCCATAGGTTCGTCCTCCCTTTTAAATCAGTATACCCACATATACTTGAAAAATATACTAAATTTTTTCAACAAGTTTGAAAGCTTCTTTTAAGGCTTCATCTATTTTAGAAACGTCCTTGCCACCTGCTTGGGCCATGTTCGGTTTACCACCGCCACCGCCGCCAGCAATTTTAGCGACTTCTTTGATGATGTTGCCTGCATGAGCACCCTTTTCAATAGCATCTTGACCGACCATAACGAGGAATAAGATTTTCTCTTCAATCACGCTACCAAGCACGATGACAGCATTTTCAGTACGGTCTTTCAGGCGGTCGCCTAAGTCTTTAAGAACGTCTATTTCAATGCCGTCCATTCTTGCACTAATGACATTGAAACCATTAATATCTTGCTTCTTCGCAATTAATTCATCAATTGAACCTGACGCCATTTTCTTTTTAAGTTCGTCAAAATCTTTTTGAAGTTTTTTATAGTCTGTGAAGAGTTGATCTACTTTTAAGTCAACATCAGTAACAGGTACTTTAAGCGTATTGGTAATAGCATCAATTTTTGCTTCATAGTGGTTAAGTCGTTCGAATACACTTCTGCCTGTAATAGCTTCGATTCTTCTAACGCCTGCTGCTACCCCTGTTTCACTGACGATTTTAAACATACCTATTTCAGCAGTATTGTTAAGGTGTGTACCACCGCAAAGTTCAAGCGAGAAGTCGCCCATTTTAACAACGCGCACTTCGTTACCATATTTTTCGCCAAACAGCGCCATGGCACCCATTTTTCTAGCTTCGTCAATACTGGTGTTGATGACTTCTATGTCTATTGGGTCATAAATTTGATTGTTGACAATATGCTCAATTTTATTGAGCTCTTCTGGCGTGAGTGCTTGGAAATGCGTAAAGTCAAATCTGAGACGCTTATCATCGACTTGTGAACCAGCTTGTTCTACGTGGTCTCCAAGAACCATACGAAGTGCTTTTTGGAGCAAGTGGGTTGCACTGTGATTTCTTGCAGTGTCAAATCTGCGAATGCGGTCAACTTGTGAAAGCACTACGTCGCCAGTTTTTACGCTGCCCTTAGTAATTTTACCAACATGAACAATCGTGCCGTTATTGCCCTTCTTCACGTCAGTAACTTTCATTTCGAAGCTGTCAGTTTTTAAGAAACCGTGATCGCCTATTTGACCGCCGCCTTCTGGGTACATAACGGTTTGATCTAAAATAATGCGAACTTTAGTGCCTTCAAATGCTTCCGTTACAAGTCTGTGCTCGTCTGCAATAGCAAGCACCTTTCCCTCAGTTTTATGGAGCCAGTAGCCGTTGAATTCAGAAGTGATATCTTTTGATAAAGTTGAGAAAGCATCTTCTTCCCATCCAAGGTCTTCACCATCGCCTCTAGCAGAACGTGCGCGGTCTCTTTGTGCACCCATTTCTTCTTTAAAGGATTCTTCGTCTACCGTCAATTGTTTTTCTTCTAAAATCTCTTTCGTTAAGTCAAGTGGGAAACCGTATGTGTCATAGAGTTTAAATGCTTGCTCTCCTGAAAGGACTTTTAAGCCATCTGTTTCCATTTGACCAATGTACTCGACTAAAATGTTAAGGCCTTGGTCAATTGTTTGTTGGAATCTATCTTCTTCAATTTCTACAATCTTCTTAATATAGTCATGACGCTTAATAAGGTCTGGGTAAGCTTCACCAGAAACTTTGATAACCGCATCTACTAAGTCTTTAAGGAATGCGCCTTCTATTCCAAGGAGTTTACCGTGTCTAGCAGCTCTTCTAAGGAGTCGTCTAAGCACGTAGCCTCTGCCTTCGTTGTTTGGCATAACGCCGTCGCAAACGAGGAACGTGACTGTTCTAATGTGGTCTGTGACTATGCGAATAGAAATGTCTTGTTTAACATCTACACCATATGACTTGCCTGACATGCGGCAGATTTCGTCGAGAATGAACTTGATGGTATCTACTTCAAATATGCTGTCTACATCTTGCAAAATACAAGCAATACGCTCAAGGCCCATACCTGTGTCGATGTTCTTTTTAGCAAGTGGATGATACTCCCCTTGATCGTCTTTTTCAAACTGTGTGAAAACGTGATTCCAGAATTCTAGGTAACGTTCACAATCACAGCCTGGACGGCAGTTTGGGTCATCACAGCCAAATTTTTCGCCTCTGTCATAGTATATTTCAGAGCAAGGACCGCAAGGGCCAGTGCCTATTTCCCAGAAGTTATCTTTTTTGCCTAGACGGGTAATTTTGTGTTCAGGCACGCCGATTTCATCTCTCCATATTGCAAAAGCTTCATCATCGTCTTCATAAACAGAAGGCCAGAGTTTGTCTGGGTCAAGTTTAAGTTCATTTAAAATGAAGTCCCAACCATAGCGGAGCGTTTCCTTTTTAAAATAGTCGCCAAATGAGAAGTTGCCGAGCATTTCAAAGAAAGTGGCATGTCTTGCAGTAATCCCTACATTTTCAATGTCGTTTGTACGCAGACATTTTTGGCAAGTCGCCATACGCGGTTTTGGGGGCACTTCTAAGCCCATAAAGTAATTTTTGATGGGTGCCATACCAGCACCTATGAAAAGCAGAGATTTATCGTTTTGAGGAACGAGAGAATAACTGGCTTCCACATAATGATCTCTCTCTTCGTAAAATTTTAGAAAACGTGACCGAATTTCATTAAGACCCATTTTTTCCATTATAATCGCCTCCTATTTTATTTTGCATGTGTGCAGCTTGTTTGGGCGTCACCTTGCATTTTTTCCATAAAAAAACCCCTTGGCATCATGAATAGGGACGAGCATAAGCCCGCGGTACCACCCTATTTATCAAAAGATCACTCAAGAGGTTTAAAAACCAGACTGATAACGTTAGTCGACGCTTAGCATTTAACTGCCAAGTGCTCCGAAGTAGCTTCATGAATCGTGCAACCTTTCACCGGCGGTTGCTCTCTGGGGTTAATTCACTACTTATCTTCATCTAAGCATGTGCATTATTTACCTTTATTAGAAATAGTATAGCAGAGAAAGCTTGATAATGCTACACTTGTTTGGTTTATTATAAGAATAATTTTTACGTACTTAAGCTTTGATAGCGCTGATAATCGTTGCGCCGCCAATCATATAGTCACCATCGTAAAAAACAACTGCTTGACCTGGCGTAATGGCGCGTTGCTTTTGTTCTGGGAACATAACCTGAATGCGTCCATTTTCCAGTGGCGTAACAATCGCTTTAGCCAGTGGTGCTGAGTAGCGTATTTTTGCGTAGACTTCCATAGGTTCAGTAAGTGTATCAAATGGCATAAAGTTGACTGCGTCTGCAATCAGGCCTTCTGAGAAGACTTCTTCATTTCTGCCTATAACCACTTCGTTTATATTGGCACGAATTTCAGTAACATAGGCAGGGTGCCCAAGCGCGAGGTTTAAACCTTTTCTTTGCCCGACAGTATAGTGAATAATCCCTTTGTGTTTGCCTATGATTTTTCCGTCCGTGTCTACAAAGTTGCCTTCTGGAATAGGCTCGGCAATATTTTCGCTAAGGAAACGCGGGTAGTTGTCATCTGGAATAAAGCAAATCTCTTGCGAGTCTCCTTTTCCGCCGACACTAGCGTCAAAACTAGCTGCAATGGCTCTTACCTCATCTTTGGAGTGGAATTCTCCAAGTGGCATGAGCACATGTTTGAGCTGATCCTGTGTTAAGTTATAGATAGCGTAAGTCTGATCCTTACGCGCTTCTTCTGATTTTTTAACTAAATAGCGGTCTGTGGCTTCGTTATACTCCACTTTTGCATAGTGACCTGTTGCAACGTAGTACGCACCCAATTCGTGAGCTTTTTTAAGAAGTGCGTCGAACTTCACGTACTTGTTACAAGCAATACATGGGTTCGGTGTACGGCCCGCCTTATAGTCTTCAACAAAATAGTCGATGACGGTCTTCTTAAAGATTTCTCTAAAATTAAGGACATAGAATGGTATGCCAATCTTCTCAGCTACCCTTCTCGCATCATTGACGGACGAAAGACTGCAACAGCCGCCTTCTTTTTCAACGTAGTCTGGGTCATCTGGTTCCCAAAGTTTCATGGTAACGCCAATAACGTCATAACCTTGCTGCTTTAAAAGATACGCCGCAGCAGTACTGTCTACGCCGCCGCTCATGCCAACGACTACTTTTTTCTTGTCTAACATTTGATTCATAGTAAAACAACCTTTCTGTGTGGCGCTGACTTATTCGGTCAACGCATATTGTAGGCGATTTGAAAGATCGCTGGTACATGTTTGTCACTAATTAGCACTTGGCAAAACTCGGACAAACAAAACAAGAGCCTGCTTCGGCTCTTGTTTATTGTAGCATAAGTAGGGACAGAAGGTCAAAAGGCATCCTAGACTATACTATGAATTTACTAATTTCTTTAATAAGTTGTTCTGTGCTTGAATGTAACTGCTTAGAGAGCATGTCTATCTCATCTATTTGTTTGCTTTGTTCAGTTATTGTAGCGGAAACCTCTTCAGTAACTGAAGTATTGATTTCAACATACTCAGACATAGAGGAAAAGTTAAATGTCATTGTCTTTAAGTCACCTTCTACTTGTGCAAAAAGCTTATCTAAATTACAGATACGATTGGTAGTCTCTAAGAAGGTATTTTGAATTAAATCTAAGGCTACGTGTCCTTCGTTGATTAGAAGCACTTGATCTTCTATGAGTTTATTGCTTTCATTTATTTGCTGCATGCTACCAGTAAGTTCTTGCTGAATTTGGGTAATCAAAGTTTTGATTTGTTCCGATGCAATAGAGGATTCTGTTGCTAGTTTACGCACTTCTTCGGCTACAATGGCAAAGCCTCTGCCGTGTTCTCCAGCGCGTGCTGCTTCTATGGATGCATTTAGAGCCAATAGATTTGTCTGTACAGAAAAACCTGCAATGATGTCCACAATACTGTCAATTTCTGCTGCTTGATCATTAAGCGCTGTAATGGAATTCTGAACATGTCCAAAGGCTTCTTGTGTCTTGCTGAATTGTCTAATTGCACTATAGACTGAATTGCTACCTTTAGCAGATGTTTCGGTCGCTTTTTCAGAAATGTTTTTTGTCTCGTGTAACTCATAGATACCGATACTAATACCTTTCACATTATTATCTATTTGATGGTGTGTATCGTTTACCATTTCACTTTGCTTAACCGATGTATTTGCAGCATTTATAGATGCTGAAGTTATTTCTTGGAATGCGATAGACATATTGTGAGAAATACTGTCCATGCGCCGTGTTAAAACAGCGGCTGAATCGGAGCTTGATTTTACTGAGACAACAATCTCTCTTATTTTTTCTATAAATGTATTGAAGCTTTTTGAAACATGTCCAATCTCGTCATTTGAAAGTACTGGAAGTCGTTGGCTTAAGTCACCGCCTCCAGTAGCTAAGTCGTCAAAAAGATTTGCAAGTGTTCTGATAGGTTTTAAAATTATTCGACTCATAATATATTGTGAAAAAGCAATCATGACTATAATTAAAAAAATTAATGAACCCACAGTGATTTTCAGATTCATAATTTCAGTTTCAATTTTTGAAGCAACTACAATTGTTTGTTGTTCAGAATCACTTAGAAAGGTTTCCATAGACTTTGTTAAAGAAAGTGCGTATGGGTCAAATTGTGCCATTACCGCATTACCATTTGCTGTGCCCTCACCGATGTAAGCGTTAGCCATGACTTTGCCCATATTATAAAAATCAGTTATTTCTTGCTCTAATTTAGCTGTTTCCTCGGTTGAAACTCCAAGTTCATTTAGCGTATGGAGTAATGTTAAAGCAGATTGGTAGTTTTCTTCTGCAAGTTGAAATCCGTCGTCTAGACCGTTTTCACCTTTTGTAGCGGATATATCGGTTAAATATTGTTGAATTTGAATAATGCTTTGCTGTAGTTTAAGGCCGTTATTCATAATAGGTTCAACTTCTTGATTTTGAAGTGTATATTGCGCAGACAAGGTGTTCATTTTTGCGAATGTAATGGAAAATGAAGCAATACAAAGCAAGATTATTACGCTGTTCAAAATACTTATTTTTTGTTTAAGTGACATTAAAACATCTCCTTTGTCTAATATTACAATGCATAAAAATATGGTTTTCAATGACTCTATTATTGAATACCCACTCGGAATTAATTAAACTCACTAAATAATGTCAGATATCTATCTATATTTACTTGATTGAGTTTGCTGTGCAGTTTGAATGAATAAGTTTTAAAAATAAAAAAACCGCCTGCATAAATACAGACGGTTTAAAAATAAGTATGATTGGATTTGGTGTTTTTTAATTCTAGTGCTCGTCTTCATCCCCATGATCGTGATGGTCATCATCGCTATTTGGGTCAAAGCCTGCAAGGCCTTCGTAAGTCTTATCATTTTTAGTCGCGTAATCGTAAATAGCCGCTTTAATCGCTTGCTCTGCAAGTACTGAGCAGTGGAGCTTTACAGTAGGAAGACCGCCAAGTTCGTTTACGACTTGCTTATTTGTAAGTGCAAGGGCTTCGTCAATTGTCTTGCCCTTAATCATTTCTGTTGAAACCGATGATGAAGCAATGGCAGATCCACAACCGAAGGTTTTGAACTTAACATCAGTAATGACATCACTTTCAATTCTAAGATAAATACGCATGATGTCGCCGCATTTCGCGTTGCCGACTTCGCCCACGCCATCTGGATTTTCAATTTCACCTACATTTCTAGGATTAGTAAAGTGGTCCATGACCTTTTCAGTATATAGCATTAGCGTGTGCCTCCTTGGTGTTTGGCTTTGTCATATAGTGGTGAGTAGCTTCTT
>JBGSUZ010000170.1:0-5091 GCA_041753235.1 Acidaminobacteraceae bacterium | reverse complement strand
AGTACCTTTTTGAGAGTGTTTAGTAATAGTATTTGATGAATAAAACGGCATTTACCCTTGCAAGGGCAATTGGTTCACGGAAACGGAAGTTAGTTTTTCAATCAACCTCTATTTCAACAACAGCCTTTTTGAGCACCGCTCTTGCAGGAATGCCCACTGCTGTTGTGTATTCACGTACGTCTTGTAGCACAACGCTGTTAGCACCAATCTTGCTATTGCCTGCCACAAAGATTGGCCCAAGAATTTTCGCACCAGAGCCAACCACCACGTAATCACCGAGTGTCGGGTGGCGTTTGCCTTGATCTTTTCCAGTCCCGCCTAAGGTAACCCCCTGATAGAGGGTTACAAAATTACCTATCTCTGCGGTTTCGCCTATTACAACGCCCATCCCGTGATCAATAAAGAGATTTTTACCTATCGTTGCCGCTGGGTGAATTTCTATGCCTGTAAAAAATCTTGAAGTCTGTGACAGCCATCTTGCTGCAAAGTAACGTTTGTGATTGTATAACCAGTGCGCTATTCTATGAGCTGCTACCGCATGTACAGAAGGATAGAGCAGTAACACCTCTAAATACGATTTTGCCGCTGGGTCTCTTTCTTTGACGCTATCTAAATGTGCTTTAATTGATTTTAAAAGTTTCACGTTAATGCCTCCCATCCTTCCACATGCCCGTCTCGCTTATTCGCCGAAAACACCCATGGAAATATATTTGTCGCCGCCATCTGGTGCAATCGTAAGTACCTTGCTGCCCTTAGGCAGCTCTTTCGCAATTTCGATTGCCATTAATATATTAGCCCCTGCCGATATGCCTACAAATAGGCCTTCTTCCTTCACTAACCGCTGTGTCATTGTGAAAGCGTCCTCATCGGCTACGGTTCTCACTTCATCTATCACGGCTTCTTTGTAAAGGTCTGTAATAAAGCCTGCGCCAATGCCTTGAATCTTGTGTGGTCCCGGTTGATTACCACTGATAACGGCTGACTTCGCTGGTTCTGCGGCAACTATCTTAATGCCCTCGTAGTGGCCCTTAAGTCTTCTACCAACCCCTGAAATAGTACCGCCAGTACCGACACCAGCTACAAAAGCGTCCAATCTGTCAAAGTCCTTAATTATTTCTTCGGCTGTCACTTCAAAGTGAATTTTTGAGTTGTTTTTATTGGTAAACTGTTGTGGCACAAAGTAAATGTCGCTAGACTTCTGAAGTTCCTCAGCATATGCGATGGCACCCTTCATACCCTTTGCGCCTTCCGTCAGTACCAATTCTGCACCATAGGCTTTTATGATTTTTCTGCGTTCAACGCTCATCGTCTCTGGCATGGCAATTACCACTTTATAGCCCTTAAGTCTGCCTATCATTGCCAGCGCAATACCCGTATTGCCGCTAGTTGGTTCCAGTATCGTCATGCCCGGTTTTAATACACCAGACTTTTCTGCTTCAATAATCATGCTTAGCGCCGCTCTGTCTTTGACACTGCCACCTGGGTTTTTGCCCTCAAGCTTCACATAAACTTCTGCTCCATTTGGGTCTGTTACGTTATTCAATTTAAGTACAGGTGTATTGCCAATCATTTCTAGTAAGTTATTGTAAATCATTTAGAATCTCTCCTTATCTACTTTTTCAATGGGTTGTAGGCACTTTATTGGCCTCAGACTAGGTTTCGATCCAAACAAAAAAGCCCCGTCTCTTATATACTATAAGAGACGAAGCTTGTACTCCGCGGTTCCACTCTAATTGATCTTTACCGATCCATCTTTTCAGCACTACCATGCCTCATCTCTATAACGGGAGAAACCCGATGCAGCCTACTTAATTCGGTGCATTGCTCGGAAGGGCACTTCACATAAATATTCATAAGGGATTCACACCAACACCCTCTCTCTAAAATGAACCAATTACGCTACTTTCCTTCGTCACCGCATTTCCTACTTATTTTGTCAGGATTAATTTAATCCTATTGTATCAGTCGGAATTAAGTCCGTCAATACAAATTTTCAATTTATTTTTGAAACCTTTATGCTTTATTAATTCTGTCAATCAAGAAGCTGATGAATCCTTCTGAATCCACTTCAAGACCTACGTGTACATTAGGTTTCTTGCCCCATCTGTTGTCAAAATCGCATACCGTTTGTCCATCGCAGTATTGACTACGAGTCTCTACGCCAACAAAATATGGATAGGTCTTCACAAATTCTGGCGCGATGCCCATAGTCACGGCAAGTGGGTCATGCATGGCACAACCATAAATACCATTGTCTATAAAGAACCTGTCCATGTACTGTTTTGTCACATTCATGACAAACTGCGCTACTGGAGAATCTTGATTAAGACCCTTGAAGTGTTCACGTTTAAGCAACGCTTTTTTGGTAACATCCAGTCCAATCATAGTAACTTTTAAGCCCGAAGAAAATACTTGTTCAGCGGCTTCAGGATCTATTGCGATGTTAAACTCAGCTGTTGGAGACTCATTTCCCTTTTCCTTAACAGCCCCGCCCATAACAATAACTTCTTTAAAGTCCTGTTTAAGTTCTGGGTATTTTTGAAGGGCTAAGGCTAAATTAGTCTGGGGCCCTGTCATAATCAAGGTAATTTCACCGGGATATTCTGCGGTCATTGCTTTCATGAAGTCCCATGCCCGTTCCGTTTCATTGTGAACAACCTCAATCTCTTCAAGTTGGTCTGCTAATCCAGAACTGCCATGAACTTCTACTGCGTATCTTATCTTTCTGCACAGAGGTGACTCTGAGCCTTTGTAAACGCGTACAGTCTCATCTTTGCCAATTAACTTAAGCACCCTGAGTGTATTTCTGGTAGCAGACTCAAGATCAATATTGCCTGAAACTGTCGTGATGCCTAGTAAATCTAATTCTGGCGCAGTAGCGGCTAAAATAATACCAATTGCGTCATCAATACCTGTATCTACATCTAAAATCACTTTCTTTTTCATTACGCACCTCAACTAAATTTAATCTAGCTTCTTTTCTGCTATTTTTACTTTTGCCAATTTCATGCGATTCAACAATGTGGAGAAAATTTCGTCCGTGTTCTTTCCCTCATTAGGGAACTTACATTGAACCACATTAATCCGATAGTCTAAAGCTACATCACCCAACTGTATTTGGCAACTATTATTGTTCAAATCCGATAAAATCAAGGACAAATGTTCCTCATCCACGGCGCCGCCAAGTACGACTGCAAATTCATCTCCTGCAACCCTCGCAATAAATGCATCTTTAAAGGTTTGTTTAAGTCTGTTAGCCAAATCTTTTAATACCTGATCACCAACCATGTAACCATTGTCCTCATTGATATTTTTAAAAGCGTCTATATCAATGTAAATGATGCGGCCCCATTGATGCTGATTGAAATATTTGTCTAGCTCCCTTTCAAAGTTTCTTCGATTAGCCAACTCAGTTATTTGATCGAAGTAAGCCATTTTTAGAATTTGCGCTTCATTTGATTTTTGATCTGTCACATCTAAATGAGAACCTGCAAGGGTGATTAGCTCGCCATCCACATCAAACTCCGCTTTTCCTCTTGACTGAATCAACCTATATTGACCAGTCAAGTCCTTTACTCTGTAGAATTCATGGAAATATGGCGTTAAATGATTGATATGTTTATGAAGACTGTCCTCAAACCGATGTCTGTCATCTTCATGAATTAGTACAATCCAGTCATCTAGTGTTTTTTTCTCTTTGTCTGAAAAATAGTTTTTAAACCAATTTGGAGAATAGTTTTTCAATTGGTTCTCTGAGTCAATATCCCATAAGCCCTCATTTGAAGATTCAAAAACCAATTTATATCGGCGTTCACTCTCAGCTATTTGATCTCTATTTCTGACCAGTTCATCGTACTGATCCTGTAAGGTTTCCTCAGATGCGCTGAGTTCTTCATAAATTGCTGTCATTTCTTCCTTCGTGTTATGAATGCTTTGAGACATTTTGTTAAACTGATTAATCAATAACATCATTTCGTCATTGCCTTTATAATTAACCTGTACTTCATAATCACCTTGTTCTGCTTTTTTCATACCGTCTATTAATATATAGAGTGGTCTTGTGATTCGCTTAGCAAAAAATAGAATGATTCCAAAAGTAATGGCAAAAAATATGAGAGGCACTGTTCGAATTTGATTCATTTGTTGATTGACCAATTGGTTAACTTCTTTTTTATCAATAACTGTAACAACATAAAGATTTTCGGAAATACCCACTATTTTAAAACTATAACGTTCACCACTGTAATTTCCTAATTCGAGCGCTCTATTAATACCTGAGTTAATGTATTTTGTATACTTTAAATTGAGTCCTTCAAAACTCGGATTTTTGTGTAAGATAATTTCACCCAGACCATCTATGATGAACATTTCGCCATTTGCTCCAAGTGCTTTGGTTTTCAAACTTTCACGGATATCGGTCAATAAAATGTCGATTCCTACGACACCTTCTTTATTTTTGTATTGATAGTACTTAGAAACCGTTAAAACTAATTGTTTCGTCCCTTGGTCTATATAAGGACCAAACCAATTGATTTTATCTTTTGAAAGCATCGCCATTTGGTACCAACTTCGAAGTCTAGGGTCGTATCCTTTTGGTAAAATATCCTCGGGGTAGAGAAACATTTCACCTTCTGAGGTACCTACATAGAAATTAGGCGTACTACCTGAGCTTTCTTGTACGATTCTCAACAGTTGTTCAAGGTCTTCTTGAACAATTTTCATATCGTTGCCATATACATACTGAATATTACGTTCCATCCCTAGAATGTTGGTTTCGCTTTCTCTAAGGGTGTCTGACATAAACTTCTGTATAGACTCTGCTGCGTAATCTGCTTCTCGGTTGAATTTCTCGTAGACGGTTTTTTCAATTTGGTTAAAACTTATTTGATTGATAATAATTTGTGGGAGCAGAGAGATGCCTAAAAGTACTAACATGAGTTTGTAACGTATTTTAAACATACAATTCCCCCCTTTTTATTAGACACCAATGGCAGTCCTTAAATATCTAGTGCCATGCCCTGTTTCTTTAACCATAGCTTTGCCTCAGCATATTGTGGACTGACTGTAGTCACTAAATCCCAATAGGCTTTA
>JBGSUZ010000169.1:0-11932 GCA_041753235.1 Acidaminobacteraceae bacterium | reverse complement strand
TGCTGAAGATTCAATGACTTACCGTAATCGATTAGAGGCATTGGTGGGGATTCTGCTTAATGGGTTTGTAAGTTACGTTCCAGCCATTACGCAAACAGCGATGACTGTATTTGGCAGAGAGATACTTGCAGATGAAAGCATGCCAATTTCAGATAAAAAATATCTGCTGGACTTATCTCTCAAGAAAGTTCTGTCACTGCTCAATATTACTGACGAAGAAAAAGAACTCATTTTTATGAGCAATGCTTCAGGCCTTAAATATATTTACCGCCTTATAAGTGATTATGAACACCAGTTCGGGCCTTTGAATCTGCCAGTTATTCAGCGTGTTGCGTTTTTCCCAGGGTCTTTTGACCCGTTCTCAACGAGCCATAAACAAATTGCTAGGGAGATCAGAAATTTAGGATTTGAAGTCTATTTAGCTGTAGATGAATTCTCTTGGTCAAAGCGGACACTGCCTAATCTCATTCGACGCGATATTATAAAAATGTCTATTGCGGATGAAGTTAATATTTACTCATTTCCAAGGGATATTTCCGTCAATCTTGCCAATGAAACAGATTTGGAAAAATTGACGGATAGTTTCCACGACCGGGTCGTATTTATGGTTGTGGGCAGTGATGTGATTGTCAATGCATCGGCTTATAGGAAAGAAAGTAGCAGCAAAATACTCAAAGGAATTCCTCACATTGTATTTGAGCGGCTTATAGAAGAAAATGCGAGTATTAAAGAGCGTTTTGAAGAGGCATTTTCAAGGCTTGACCCACTCAGTATTCGACTTATATTGCCAGCGCAATATGAACAAATTAGCTCTACTCAAATTAGAAATTATATAGACGAGAACAGAGATATTTCTGAGCTCGTAGACCCCTTGGCTCAGCGCTATATTTACGAACGTGGTCTATACCAGCGTGAACCACAATTTAAAGAAGTCATGACAACCAAGTCTACTGTGGTTGAAATACTCACGGAACTTTCTTCAGATGTGATTGAGGAATTGGCGCGCACTATGCCAACAGAATTTTCTAAAGTATACAGCACCTTTAAGCAGTTAAAAGGTAAAGAGTCATTTAAGGTATTGATTCTTAGAAGTGTTGAGGGTCAGCGCAATATCATTGGATTTGCCTGCTTCCACTGGCTCAGGTCTAGCCAAATGTATACGGAGTTTTCCGATGAAAAAATTCTAAATTATTTGAGAGTCCATGCGGTTGGCAGAATGCTGATTATTGACGGGATATATGCTAAAGATCAGGGTATATTCAAAAATGCCTATCAGCTGGTACTGACAGAAACGTTAGCCCACTGTTTAGCAAGGGACTACACCTATGCAATATGCCACAATACATTTGATCAAATTATTGTGCCTGAATTAGCGGAGGTATTGAAACATCAGGGATTTGTTACAGTCCCGTCTTCAATGGCGCCAAATCAAGTTTATGCGGTTAACATGAGTACGCCATGTACATTAAATCTGGACATAAAATCTTTAATCAAAGAGCCGTTCAGAAGCGACCCACTCGTGGTCAAAGCAATTGACAGCACGCGAAGGCGCTTACAAGAGGCAATCGTTAAGCTTTATCCGGGGCATTTAGTGCTTAGCTTCGACCGAACCATGATTTATGAAAATTTGATTAAAAAAATATGTGACGAGAATCAAATGCCGACAGTGCCGCTTATGCCAAAACAAGTAGGGGCTAATATGTGTGTGCCGTTTGGCGATATTATCAAAAGGTGGATTCTTCCAAATACCGTAACCAAGGCAATTCACATTGAAAAGTATTTCTACCCAGAATTGGATCATTACAAAATTGAAGCCTATCCTTACTATTTGGACATTGAAAATCAAATGGAAATGCTAAAATCTTTTAATCGACCAATACTGATGGTAGATGATATTTTAGACAAAGGCTACCGCATCAAAGTGATAGAACCAGCACTCAGAAAACATGGCATACCTATACAGAAAGTCTTTGTAGGCATTCTTTCAGGGCATGGCAAGGCACTCATGGCTTCAAAAAATATTGAAGTAGACGCAGCATATTTTATACCAAGACTGCGGGTTTGGTTCAATGAAGGCAAACTCTATCCGTTCTTTGGCGGCGATGCGGTTTGGAGAGGGTATACACCTGAACGCAATATGATTCCATCGGTTAACTTGATTCTGCCGTATACGTCGCCAACCTATATTAAGAACACTCGCAAAACGTCATTGTTTGAAGTTTCTAAAGTGGCTATTGAAAATGCCATAGAAATACTTAAAGCAATAGAGGAAACCTATCAAATCAGCAATGACCGTATGCTCACAGTGGCAAGGCTTGGTGAGGTTATGGCTTATCCAAGATACCCTGACAAAGGGCGGTATGTAAATTACGACATGAATCATAAGGCCTCTGAGTTTTTGGAACTTGATTTGGAAGCCTTAAATCGACTCAGAAAAATATATATGGGAAAAGAGGTGCTTGAAGACGAATGAAAATACAATATGCATCAGAACCCTTAAGAATAACAGATAATGAGTACTGGCTAAGCGAAAAGCGTGAAACCTTATATTGGCTGGACAATTACGGACCCAAGGCCCATTTGAAGCTTTGGGTCAGAGATCAAAGAGACTTAACGGCAGAAGAGAACCTTGACATGCTGTGGGTGAGCAATGAACCAAAACCTGAGGAAGAAATCAGTGGATTACTTCAAAGTCAAATAGATTCTGGCAGAGTGATTCGTATTAACACAGCCCATAAAGATTACCCTGAGTGGATAGAGCAAACAAGAAATAGACATTCAGAAGAAGAATATTTTGCAGCGGGAGAGTATGTAGGAGGCCACAAGTCTAAACTTAAGCGCATCAATATTTTGGGTTTAGGCGATGTAGGTAGCACTATGGCCTTAGCACTCTGCCTTTACGGCAAAGGAACCATTTCAGAAATAGGCATTTTTGATTTGGATGAAAACAGAATGAGTCGTTGGGAGCAGGAACTTAACCAAATTGCAGAACCATTGCAGGACGGCATTCCAAAAGTTAAACCCATTACAATGGAAGAACTATTTGATTGCGATGTGTTTGCCTTTACAGCCAGTGTGGGTGTACCACCCATTAGTATAACCGAGGGTGATGTAAGGGTTGTTCAATTTAAAGGCAATTCAGAACTCGTGGCAAAATACGCGCAGATGGCTGTCGAGAGGCATTACAAAGGCATTTTTGCGGTGGTATCGGATCCTGTAGATCAGTTGTGCCGCCATGCCTATCAAGCGAGCAACCAAGACGCTCAAGGACACTGGCATGGCAAAGGGTTAGCACCTGAACAGATTCGAGGCTATGGCTTAGGGGTTATGAATGGCAGAGCAGCCTATTTTGCCAAGGAAGAGGGCAAAGAATTTAATCCAAATGGGCGTGTATATGGCCCGCATGGTAAGGGGTTAGTAGTAGCAAATGACTGGGCAAAGGGAAGCTTCGACTCGATTATTTCAGAAAAATGGACAGAACAAACCATCACAGCCAATTTGAAAATGAGAGCAATCGGTCATAAGCCGTATATAGCCCCAGCTGTTGCTTCGGGAGCCATCAGCTTAGTTAAAACGTTAAGAGGAGAGCCACATTACAGTTGTGTGAGTTTCAATGGATTTTACTATGGCTGTTTGAATCAAAACGTCGGTGGTATGGACGTTATTGAACGACTTGACAGTGACTTGGCGTTGATAGCGCGTATCAAAAGTTCAGCAGAGGAGTTGGATGCGCAGTGGCAGAGCTTGCAATAGTCTACAGTCCAGCGGTAGAGAAAACTTGGCTTCATCAAATATTAAACGTTTTGAAACCATTGAATCAAACCTGCATCAGTGTCTCAAGTGAGGCATTGATGCAACTGGACAAATTACGTTATTCTCATTTGCTTTTTCTATGTGACCTAAATATTATAGGCAGAGATAATGGGATTGATGAACTTTTGATTCATTGGAAGCAACAGTCTGAGGTCAATCAATTAAAGGGCGTTACCATAGCAATGCTTGTAAAATCTAATACCGTATTTCATACGAAAACGTATGCGAGAGAACTCGCTTGGCAACTAAATGGTATGGGAGCAAGAATAATAGGAAGACCATTAGTAGAACTTTTGCCGTTTTACGATAATTTAAGCACATGGCAAAAGAAAATGGATTTGCCAAAAGAAACACTATACGCTTCTTTGGTGCTGGACTTATCAAAGCGATTAATTAATACGAAACCTCTGCGCTATAAGCATCCTAAAGTTATTGTATTGCATTCAAGTGACGAAAAAACGTCTAACACCTTAGGCCTTTGGAGACTTATAGGCAAAGCAATAGAGAAACAGTCAGCTAAAATAGATTTTAAAGAAGTACATATTAAGAGGGGATCGGTAACGGATTGTATCGGCTGTCCCTATGAGGTTTGTACATCTGAGGCAAAGGAGCTTAGCTGTGTACTTGGAGGACAATTTGTAGAGGAGGTAATGCCATCCATCGCAGCAGCAGATGTATTGATTTGGCTTTGTCCAAATTACAATGATACAATAGGCGGCGATTTAATAGCGCTCATTAATCGTATGAGTGGCCTTTATAGAACAAGGGATTTGTCATATAAAAAAGTATATGGCATTGTCGTGTCTGGAAATTCAGGGTCGGATACGGTGGCAAACCAGTTGATAGGTAGTTTAGTTTTAAACAAAGGATTCCAATTACCACCACACTTTTGCTTGAGCGAAATTGCAGCAGAACCGCTAAGTCTATTGAAAAAGGCCGGCATTGATGAAAAAGTGACCAAATTTGTTGATGAATTTATTCTTGAAAATTGTGAATAAAAAAACAATTAAAAAAATATTAATAAAAACATTGAATATTCTGATAATTGTGATATAATCATACCATACCAACAAAAAACAAATAGATTAACAGCAAGGGGTGAGACCAAAAGAGTAGTTAGCTCGGCATCATTTTAATTTTGGTAGTTGTTTTGTAGTCGTCTTACTAGCCTACGATTATGTTAAAGGAGATGGTTCCGCCAACAAAGTCAGCGGTAAATAGGGTGCATTACTTGAAAATAGTTTTAAAATGTTATACCGTTTTACTGTAATTGAACATGTAGTTTGAGTATTTGCAACTGTACAAGATTTTAGTAATTTGTTTTATGTAAGTGAGCAAGTATTTTGTAGTATGTGTTACCAGTAAGTTTTGAGCACCCAAAGCACCAAAGCACCAAAGCACCAAAGCAACGTTGCAATATGTACCTTTGTAACTAGTTCCATTGTATTAGGTTCCACTGTAACTAGCTCTACTGAACAATATTTAGTGTACCATGTTCCATTGCATCAAGATTCATGTACCAAGATTCGTGTAATAAGTTTCGTGTACCAAGATTCACAGCAACATTTGAACCAAATTATTTGCATTAAAAAGGCGGCTTCTCATAGGTTATCGAGAAGTCGCCTATTTTGTTTGTTTAAAGCAGCATCCAGAAACTAAAGATCCTACTTATAACTATCAAGTGATATATCATCAAGCCATAGGTTTTGCGGAACGCCAGATATTTCTATCATTAGTCTGTTCGCATCAGATAATTCCAAATCACCCCGAGTAGATAATGGATTCATCATATACCAAGATTCTTCAGCCTCAAAGGTTGCCATGTAACTTAAGGTTTTAATCAGCTTGTCATCATGGTAGAAACTCAAATTCATTTTGACAGCGCCAGCTTTACTAGACATCATCCAGAGGGTCAAGTTTGTATTTTTATTTAATGAAATGTCTTTGAGTTGAAAAGCACCTGAAGATTTTTTTGCGTCTAGGACCAATTTAAGAGAGCGGTCGCCGGAGTAGAACCGATTGGTGTCATATTGCCAGTTATCGCTTAAAAACTCAATTTGATCAATTGGTAATTTCTCAAGTGGGTCGACATCTACTTCATTTCCGGTTGTAGCAGGAGGTGTATTGTCTTTAGGAACAGTGTCTGATGGTTTCGTCTCTGAAGTAGCAATATCCTTAGCTTTGTATGTTTCCTGTAATGAATCAAAGATACCTGGAAGTACAAAGATACCAGCTAATAGAAGGGCAATTGCGAGTGTGAGGGCAATTGCAGGACTGAGTTTATTGGAACGAAATTTAGAAGATTGCTGAAGAGACTCAAGTACCGCTTGCCTTTCAACCTCTTTTTGCCTACGTATTGCAGCTGGTGTTTGTGCAGCCTGCGCATCTACAACAAAAAGATTGTTTAGTGGGGTAGGTTGTAGTCGCTGCAGTTTTTCAATTTCTAGTATCCAATAATCGCAGAGTTGTGAAAGATTCAATAGATTTTCAGAAACGTCATACATCGGTGTCCAATTGATATGGTTATAGGCTTCTGGCTCAGTATGTATAAGTCGTGCAATGAAATGACTTATAAGCTGCAAAACCTGAGTTCGTACTTCAGCAAACTCAATATTATGAGGGCTAAACGTTGTCAAATCAAGTATTTCGTTGGACACTAACTGATTTTCAAATAGCGTAAACTGAGCAACTCCCAGTAGAAGGCTTTGATATACAGGAGACATGCCTTCGTAATTTTTAGCTATAGTTAGAAATTGCTTAAAATTCTCAGTAGATATTTTAAACGAGGCGTCTGAATAACGTATGTTTTCTGCCGACAGTGGGGTGCCATTAAATCTTGAGGTCACAATATACCAATTTTCAGTGTCTTCCTCTAAGAATTTTAGAGCACTGAAACTGCGTATGATACTTTCAGCTTCAAGTGGTACAGGTAGAAATATTTTCTTTAATTGTACAATGGTAACCAGTTCTGATGGCGCATTGATTGGATGGGCAATTGAAATACTTTGCTGCTCATTTTGATTAAGGATTTCTATGATTTCAAATTTTTGCAAATAATTGAGCATAAATATCACTCCTTTAGACTATTATAAACTATTTTTAAGGATTTCAGCCAAACATTTAATGCGCTTTGCCAAAGAGTTTGATAAAATAGGTTATTGATAAAGACAAGAATTAGATGGGAGTAACGCGGCATGATCAAAATCGTACATATAGCAGATGTCCATTTGGAGAATTTGGACCATAGTCAGTTGCCTAACTTAAAAGGTAAACTAGAGGACAATCGTTATGAAACCTTCATGAGGGCAGTCGATTTGGCGATTGCCAAGCGCGTAGACCTCTTTGTCATTGCAGGAGATCTGTTTGATGGTCAAAAGATAACATTAAAAGCAGTGATGTTTCTCAATGATGCACTAAAATATATGATAGATAGTGGTGTAAGACCGGTTATTTGTATGGGTAATCATGATCCAATGACTTTTTATGATCAATGGGACATACAATTGCCGGACGAGTGCATTGTTTTTGGCCCAGAGCCAGAACGCCTTCTTCTTACCAGCAGCGATGGTGAGAAATTTACACTCAATGGCTGCAGTCACGATGTACCAGACATTATCGACAATCGTGGTGCTAGGTTTCCAGTCGCTTCGCCTAAAATGGTGAATATAGGGGTAATGCATGGATCCGTAGATCGTTGGGCAGACGATGAAGACCCTTATATGCCTTGTACAGTAGATGAGTTAGTTAGTAAGCAATACCATCTCTGGTGCTTAGGACATATTCATAAACGCAAGGAAATACGAGAAATCAATGGGTTTTATCCGGGTGGATTGATAGGCAACAAATTAGGTGAAAATGGGCCTAAAGGTGCTTATTATTATGAACTCACTAAAGGGCATCTCAGTTACGAGTTTGTTCCTCTTTCAGAAATATTATTTGAACAGGTGGAAATTCCACTAGACTTGGAAAGCGATAAGCATTCTATTGATGAACTGCTGATGTATATAACCAAGCGGTTGGAACTGATAAGGAAAAAAGCAGAAATTGATACTGGAATAGTAGAACTTAGAATGGTAATTGACCTGAGCGTCAGTGGCAGGAGCAATTTATTTTATAAACTTAACGATTCAAGTGCTATCAAATATATTGAAGAACATTTTGAATCTAAAGAATGGATTGAAAAGATCTTTATTGATACAAAATCACTCTTTCCAGATGTAGATATGGGGATGGTTGCACAAAGTGGCAGTTTTCCGGGGTTTTGCATGGAGTTGCTGAAAAATCCAGAGTTTGCTGCGGGTGTTTTGTCTCAGATAGACTCACAATCTCTTGCGGCAAAGAACTTTTTTGCAAGTTCAGAAGATGAGGGCCTCTACAGAAAAAGTCTTCTAAACCAAATTGAAAACGATGTCATTCGCCATCTACTCAGAGAAGAAGAGGTTAAGTAGCGCACGAGGGAGTGTTATTCAAAATGTATATAAAGAAACTCAAGCTGCAAGGCGTAGGCCGTTTTGACCAAGTCAAGGAGCTACAGTTTAATCAAGGATTAAACATTATGACGGGTGCCAATGAAGCGGGTAAGTCAACCGTGGTAAAAGCCATAGAGACAAGTTTGTTCGGGTTCAAGCCGATGAAGGACTGGAAATATGCAAATTGGAGCCAGAAAGAAACAACAATTGAATGCTTACTTCAACACAAAAACGAAGAACTTTTAGTAACGCGCAAATATGGGTCTAAAATTAGAGGGACTACACTTGCTGGTCATATTGCTGAAAATATAGGCAATCAGCCGCTAGAAAGTAACTTAGTAGATTTAGAGTTATATAAATCACTATTCTCTATTAGCGTTGACGAATTAGCGGGTATAGATAAAAAGTCTTGGAAAGAGTTAACTGCATCCCTAACGGATGCTTATAACCACAGTGCCTTTAAGTCAGCTGCAGAAGCACAAGAAATGGTTGAGCAAAAAGCCTCGGAAATTTATCGAGAAAACGGTAGGGGCCAGTACGAAATGAAACGGCTACTTGAGAGTCAAATGGATGTTGAAGCTCAGATTAAGCAGTTAGAAATTGAACGGTCATATGCAGTTCGTTCAGAGGAAGAGATTAAGTCAATAAAAGGCATAATAGAGACCTTAAATAGGCAACTTCAAGAAACAGATAAAAAAATAAGGTTCTATGAAGAAAATCATCAACGTATTCGCAGAAGAAGAGAATATAAGCAAAAGCTGGCAGATTATCAGCAAATAGAAATGTTAGAGTTACCTGAAAAGCCCCTCGTAGAGCGTTGGATGCTTGAGCAAGAGCGCGAAAGGTTAGTAAACAGTGAAATTGATAGAATAGAGAATGAGTTGGTTGTTCTAAGAGATAAAGTTAATCAGATTGAAGATCTTTATCATTCTAGGAAATCTGATTTTCCAAAAATCAGGAGTGCTCTAGCAGGGCTTATGGGTATTGTTGCCATCGGTTTTTCGGTTTACAGTTTCCCGGATGGATTTAACCAAATAGAGCAAATGGGGATTGGGATACTTGCGGTATTAACCGTTGCGTTGATTTTAGATGTAGGTTTTGTCAGTACTAAGAAACGGCGTAAGTCATTAAGTTTATACGATCAAAACATGGCAGGTATTACGCAAAGCATTGCTCTGTCAGAAATGCAACGCCATCATTTTGAAGATGAACTCGAAGAACTGACAGCGTTCCAATTACCCCTTAAGGAGGCTTGCGAGCGCCTTGGCATGAATGGGCCTCAAGAAATGCTTGAATGGTCCATTAAAGCAGCTTATCTAGCAAATGCACTTGATAATCTTTTAGAACAAGAGGAAGACCCAGACGAATTTCTGCTAACGATTGGCGAAAATAGTGGACAGCAGACACCAGAAGAAGTTGAACTTAAAGTATTGTTAGATGAACGAGATCGGTTAAGCCAACTAAAAAATGAACAAGAACAGAAAATATCCCATAGTACAGATTTGAGTGTTAAAGAAATTGATTATCGTTTAAATGGATTGCGTGAAAGTCTTCATACAGGCAAAGAGCAGCTTATGGAAAGTGCTTTTGTAAGGGACAAGTTATTATTGGTATCTAAAATAGTTGCAGAGGCAGAAATATTATATCGTAAGTCGCAAAAGCCAGACTTTTTAATAAGGGCTTCTCGTTACATGAGTCTGCTAAGCGATGAAAAATACAATGAAATATTAATGTCTGAAAGTGGTGGGTTTGTACTTCGTGCAGGGAATGAACTTATTCCAATCAGTGAAACGATAAGTAGGGGTTCAAAAGAACAGATGTACCTAGCACTAAAGTTAGCTATGACATTCAGGCTTGATCCATTAGGACATTACCCAATTCTTATGGACGAGATTGCAATCAACTTTGACAACAGCAGAAGGAAGGGATTAGCTTCTGTGTTGAAGGAACTGTCTGAACAAAGACAGGTGATATACATGACCTGTCATGAGTGGTTTGTAGACGAAATTAGTCAGTCAGTTGGCAGTCATATTGTAAATTTGAATGAGTAAAGCGGGGACCTTTATATGAAACCAACCACATTAGAAGAACTTGAACTCCAAAAAAATAGATTAGAAATATTGAAAATGTCAGGAAAAGGGAGCGACCAGCAGGCCTTAGAAGCTACTGATGATAATATGTATTTATGGCAATATGAGCTTGAGTTTCATAAAAAACTCAAGAAAAGAGAACGGTTTTATGTTTTTGGTGCAGTGTGTGGTATTTTAAGTCTTCTTTTGACATTAGGGCTTCACTTATATATAGTTTTGTCTTGGTTATAAAAACAGTAAATAATCTATTTCAATAGTGATTGAGTTTCGGATATAGGGTATAAACAAAACAAACCTGATGAGGGGAGTTGAGTTTATGTCAGTTCATTATTTCTTCAACTATAGGGAACATCTTGTAAAACACTTGCAAGAGCACTATGAGCCAATGGTTCAACTAAAAAAAGAAGAGTTAGCAATTCAGTTACAGTTAGAAGAAGCCGAGGCGGTTATTCGAGATTACTTTGATTTAGTCGCAGAAGAACTTCAAGAGGTTTTAGGTGCGGTAGAAAATGAGGTTTCCTTAGAATATGATACTGAGGATGTACTTGTTAAATTTACCATTGTGGATAATTTTGTAAAATTTATTCGCAGACCAGCAGCAATTGAAGTTGAAATTGGAAGATTTGAGCCAGATATCAATATGGTAGAAAATTTTATTTTAGCCTATATAGTCCCTGGTGATAAGAAATGCCATACACGCAAGGTTGGTATGGTTCACGAAAGTGGCAATTTTGATGACAATACACTTCATTACTTTTTAAGAGAGGCCTTTGGCGATATTGTAAAAATGGAAGAAAAAGAGGAATAAAGGCAAACGGCATCAAAGTCAGCGTTAAGCTGCTTTGATGCCGTTTTTTTATGTTGCAGACTATGCGAGTTATCGGTTAAAACATTTTTGAGATTGCACCAGAAAGAAAAGGTATCAGCCAGATGCACCAAACAAAAAGGCTGAATTTGTGGAAAGTCTTAGATTGCTTGGTGTCTTTTCTATAAAGTACCCAAGCTGCCCAAACTGCATGTACTAACATGAGAAGAATTGCAGCCAAACCAGTGAAACTATGCAGGTTGAAACCCACACTAGCAGTAGCAATATTTTCACTCTTTGCGATTGCCTCCATGGTTAAAGTACCTGTGGTATCAAAGAATAGTCCAATGAAAAACATAACGGTGTGCCATGGTTTTAGCTTACCTTGTAGTTTTTCACTCCAAACACCAATTGTGTAAAAAACAAGGGCACTTGTGATCAGTATTATTGCTAACATTAACATAAAAAGACCTCCTAAAATGGATAATAAGTTTATTTGAACATAGTTCATATGAACTATGTTCAAATAGTATCACAATCGTATTAATAATGCAATCGTATTTTAACCATTGAGCTAAAACTTTATAGTATAATTATTAAAGACTGCATATAATGGGAGTTTAGCTACTGCTGCCACTTATGTAGAAAATAATGACAAGGAGAGGGCCGGAGTGACATTATGTCGGATTCCGCAGGTATGCTATGGCAGAAAAAGATGCACTAACTTTAAGTAAGTTAAAAAGAAATCCTATCAT
>JBGSUZ010000168.1:0-2897 GCA_041753235.1 Acidaminobacteraceae bacterium | reverse complement strand
TAAATCCGGTATAACAAGTACTTTAGCATCCTCAGCTACCGTCCCATACCTTCTAAAGACAGCTTTAATTCTTGCTAAGAGTTCTTTTGTATCAAATGGTTTTACCAAATAGTCATCTGCACCTAACTCAAGACCTAAAACTTTGTCAAAAGTCTCACCCTTTGCAGTTATCATAATCACAGGAATATTTGAAAACTTTCTGGTTTCTGAAAGAAATTGATATCCATCCATATTTGGCATCATGACATCCAAAAGAATCAAAGAAGGCGCTTCGCGCTTAAAGCTCTCAAACGCTTCCTGACTGTTAGTATAGGCACTTACTTCGTAATTTTCTTTCTCTAAATACAATGTAACCAATTCTACAATATTAGGGTCATTATCGACTACCATTATTTTCTTTTTCATATACCCTCCGATTTAAACGCTTTAAAACCCGGCATAACTACTTTAAAAGTATTGCTCTTACGTATGTTCAAAAACTTAACTTTCCCTTTTTCAGAAAAAGAATCCTTTATAACTTTCAATCCACACCCACTGCCAGAAAATTGCCTGCTCTCATCAAATATAAGCAGTTGATGATACAGCCAATGATTCCTACGTCCAGGATTTTGCTCAGATTGTAAATTCGACAACCGTTCATTGCCATAAATTGCACCCGGATTACTAACCTGAACAGTATCCCAGCTTAATAAAATAACAATGGAACGAGACGTATCAAAATAGTCACGATGTAAAATCGCATTTTGTGCTGCTTCCATAATCGCTTCATACGGATAGGGTTCTTTAAGACTACTGAAGTAATTTTTGAGATGCGCCACCAATCCGTTAATATTGCCACCTATATGAATACTACTCTCATTTGAATATAGATGATTCAGTATTTGTATTCCTAAGTGGGGCATATACTTTTCAGGCTCATCTGCAAAGAGCAATAAGCCCCCCATGGTTGGAAAGTACTCATTGCTGTCTGTATCGTAGTGCATGATTCCCAGTTCCGTTAAAAGATTTAGATTCAGTTGTTCTTCCCGAAGATGACGTTTCTCTAGATATTTATTAAGCACCTCTTTATTAAGTACCTCAAGGCTTAGTTGAAATAGAGGCACCTGCTCGTAACTAAGCATACCATTATACTGAAGCATGCCAGCTATTTCATCGCGTCTTGCAATGTCTGTTGTGGATCCCCTTCGCAAATAGAATGCCCCTGTTTGAAGCATTTGGTGGGGTTTATTATAACTTCTGAATATTGTGATTAAAACAAGTACTTTACCCTCATATCTCACTTGTTCGGCACGAACCGTTACGGGTGGGTCACAGCGCAGTGACAAAACCTGCTGAATTCTTTCTTCTGAATAATCAGCAGGGTCAGTTCCAATAATAACTTTGGTTTTATCCTCAACGCCTATGAGTATATGGCCTCTACCACCTTGGGTGTTCGCAATTGCCAGCACATCTTTTGCCAGTTCTTTCTTCCCAGACTCTGTAGAAAGATCCAGTTTGGCTTTAAAGTCAAGCTTAGGGCCTTCATGTTGTTTGAGGAGGGCTTTAATTTTTTGTTTGTCCATAGAATTGTCCTCAGCTTTCTTAGTCTTCCCTATTGCTTAAATTCTACCCTAAGTAGCGCATAAGCTCAATTTATTTTTAAACATTCTATTTTTGTGATAGAATCAATGTATTGAGGAAAATTTTCTCTATATATTAATGAGGTGATCACATTGGATTTTAAACAGCTAGAAAGTTTCGTTACAATTGCCAAACTTAAGAGTTTTTCAAAGGCTGCTGAGAAATTGTATTTAACACAGCCAACCATCAGTAACCACATCCATTTATTGGAGAAAGAATTAGGAACCATTCTGTTCAACCGAACCAACAAAAACATTACACTGACGCGCGCAGGTGATATTTTGTATGAGTATGCCATTAGTATTCTCAATAAAAAAGAGCATGCTTACTTTTCTTTAAATGAATTCAAGGGTAAAATTGAGGGCATTCTAGAGATTTCTTCAAGTTCGATTCCTGAACTTTACTACCTCACCGATGTTATTTGTCAGTTCAGCAATAAATACCCTGACGTCAAATATAGTCTTATGAAGTATGATACCCGCCAAGTTACAGACAAAATCCTAAATGGCGATATTGATTTTGGTATTGTTGGTGCTAGAAATGATGCCCCCCAACTTGAATACTTGGATATAATGGACGATGAAATCGCATTAGTGCTTCCAGGTACAGGTCCTTTTTCAAAATTAGAATCTGTAACTGCTGAGGACTGCTTGAAATTGCCGTTAGTACTCCGTGAAGATGGGTCTGGCACAAGGTCAGCGGTTATGAGTTTCCTTTCTAACAAAGGCCTTGATTTGGAATCCTTAAACATTGTTGCTGAAGTTGAAAGCAATGAGACCATTAAGCGATTTGTAGAACTTGGACTTGGCGTTAGTTTTGTTTCAAAACGTTCTGTTCAGCGTGAAGTCAACGAAGGTCGACTTAAATGCCTGCCAGTAAGCGATGAATGGATTTCTCGTAAATTCTATTTTGTTTATCATAAGAAACGTGTCCTATCACCACTCTCTGAGACCTTTAAGAACTTCATTTTGAACGACCAAGCCTGAAGCCCTTTAAAAGCTTGTCTTGATTACGAGGCTCGTGGTCTTAAACCGCATAAATACAAAGCGTGTCTCTTCCCAATTGTTGTTGGAAAAAGACACGCTTTTTTATGACTATAGCCAAATTATTAAAATTATCTGTTCATAAATGCATGATAACCCTTGATTGTCATGTAAAGGTCCGCTTTACTAATGACTTCATATGGTGCATGCATGCTTAACACGGGTACGCCACAGTCAACAACTTCAGCGCCTTTGTTTGCCAAGATGAACGCAATTGTACCGCCGCCGCCTTGG
>JBGSUZ010000167.1:0-9302 GCA_041753235.1 Acidaminobacteraceae bacterium | reverse complement strand
CCATGAAACAAGAAAAATTGACCGAAACTGGCGGCAAAATAATTGTTAAAAAAATTGACTGGCTTTACAGTCAGTTTGACAAAACGCTCAGGCTAGAAGACTTTATCAGACGCTATAACATGAACGCCCATATCAGTGACTTAAGAGAACCTACCGAAGCTGAGTACGATGAAGTCTTCTTGCAAATGTACAAAAAAACGACTCGCGAGCGACAAGTAAACTGTTCGGCATGTGGGTACAACAATTGTAGAGAAATGGTCAAAGCAGTACTAAACGACTTAAATACCATTTCAAATTGCATGGACTTCAACCGACACGAGGCAACCCTTGAGAAAATTAACTTTGAGTCAAAGAACATAGAACTTGAGGCAAAAAATTCGGAAATCAATAAAGTGCTAGACGAAGTAAAAGTCATGAGCGACGAACGGTTGAATAAGTCAAAAGAAATAGAGCTGATCATCAATAACCTTGCAGATGCGTCCACCATGACCTCCACAGGGGTTGAAGAAGTGACCCAGCTCGTAGGAGAAATAGCAAAGGGTACGGACAATGTTTCTAACTTTGCCAGCGACGTTTCAGTTTCGGTGAATAGTGTTGTATTGGCTATGAAAGAAATAAATATTTCACTCAACGAAATTAGTGCTAACTGCGGTCGTTCAAAAAACATCACTGCGGATGCAGAGGAAAAGACCAGAAATACGAACGATATTATAGAAAAACTGAGCTTGTCGTCTAAGCAAATTGGGAAAGTCGTCAGGGTTATTAATGAGATTGCAGACCAAACGAACATGTTGGCGCTGAATGCGGCAATAGAAGCGGCAGGCGCAGGAGAAGCGGGAAAAGGCTTTGCAGTCGTAGCGGGAGAAGTAAAAGCACTGGCTAGACAGACTGCCGAGTCCACAGAAGAGATTGGTCAGCAAATCGAAGACATGCAGCAAAACATGTCCAATGCAGTAGACGCCATGGGTACAATTAGTCAGGTCATAGACGAAATGTCCAGCATTACCAATACCATAGCGGCGGCGGTAGCGGAACAGTCTGCGGTTTCTGGCAGTATTTCCAATGCCGTTGTAGATGCGGCGGAAAAGGTAAACCTAATTACGGAGAAAACCAGCTTTATTGCTACAAACTCTCATAACGCCGCGAAGAGTGTTGCGGAAGCATCCATCGGCATTAAAGAACTTGCAGCGACGGCATCAAAGTTATCTAGTCTGTAATTTTTCATAAAAGTTCGGAGGTGATGGCGTGCAAGATGAGGAGTTTATCCTAAGTTTTGTTGAAGAATCAAAAGTGCATATAGATACGGTAGAAAACGAGTTAATTAATTTAAATCTGGACGACGTGGATATGGAAATTATCAACAACATATTCCGTGCAGTTCATACCATAAAAGGAACTTCAGGATTTTTTGATTTAAAAAACATTGTAGAATTGTCTCACGCACTTGAAAATATATTTGGCGAAATTAGAGCAGGGAATCTTGCAATTAGCAATGATATGATTGACCATTTGTTAAAGGCAAATGACTGCTTACGCGTCATGATTGACGATGTAGCCAATAGTGAAACGGTGGACATTGCAGATTTTGTCCGCAATCTGTCTGTATTTCTTAATGGCGAAACTGTCGTGCTTACAGAAACTGAAACGGAAATAGATGCAGTCGAAGAAGAGGCAGACGATTCCTTTGACGTGACAGGCTACTTGTCGAGCGACGAGAAAAAAACGTTGCTACAAGACGAACTGCGCCGCGGCTGTATGCTTTATTTATTAAAACGAAAGCTCTATGCAGACCTCATTAACAACGACCTGAATGTCGTGGAGCTCTTAAAGGAAATTGCTTCAATGGGCAGTGTTATAGCCGTCAACATGGACTTAAATGAACTGTTGGCAGAAACAGAACCCGAAGAAGCTGAAAACGATGTCACCATTGAAATTCTCTTTACGACGGTGTTGGAAAAAGACTTTTTACCACCCATACTCAGCGAGCCAGAAGAGCAGGTCACAGAGTTGTTTGTAAACCTTGAAAGTAGCCACGTAGAACCTGAAAAAAGCAGTGAACCTATCAAGGAAAATAAGCCAGCGGAAGTGACTAAAGCCGTAGAAGTCCCATCGGTTTCAACTAAAAGCACTGGCGAAGCTGTCAGTCATGACAAGCCAAAGAGCCAAATTAGCACTGCTGAAGACAACATACGTGTTAATGTAACGCTTCTTAACAATTTGCTGAATTTGTCCAGTGAAATGGTACTCGCGCGCAATCAGCTGTTTAGAAGAATGGAGAACCACCGAAAAGAAATACCTGGCATAGAGGCTATTTTTCAAAATATAAACCACATTACTTCAAATTTACAGGAAACGGTTATGCAAACGAGAATGCAGCCCGTCTCTAATGTTTTTAATAAGTTTCCGCGCATTGCCAGAGAGCTTTCAAAGAAACTAGACAAAGACATTACCTTAGAATTAGAAGGCACAGAAGTTGAACTGGACAAGTCGATTGTTGAAGCCCTAGGCGACCCATTGACCCATTTGGTCAGGAATGCGATTGACCACGGCATGGAGCACCCTGAGGAAAGAATTAAACTTGAAAAGCCGCGTATGGGCACTATCAAATTAAAAGCGTATCATGAAAGTGGTTATGTCAATATTGATGTCATTGATGACGGTAAGGGCATTGACACGGATGTTATACGAAAAAAAGCCTATGAAAAAGGGTTTATCGGCTTAACTGAAATTGATGCACTGGGTGAACAGGAAAGTTTGCAACTGCTGTTTAGACCGGGATTTTCAACAGCAGAAACCGTAACAGACCTCTCTGGCAGAGGTGTTGGTATGGACGTGGTGAAAACCAACATTGAAAAGCTAGGTGGTAAAATTGAAATTTTCACCAGTATGGGAAAGGGAACAACGTTTAGACTGTTACTCCCGCTGACGCTTGCTATTATCCCTTCACTAATTGTAGAGGCAGAGAACCAGAAGTTTGCACTGCCACAAATCAATGTGCAGGAGATTGTGCGGATTAAAGCAAATGACCCTTTAAGAAAAATTGAGTTCATTAACCACTCAGAAGTCATTCGGCTAAGAGGCCGGCTCCTGCCGATTGTCCACCTGTCGAACGTGTTAAAACTAGAGAAACGTGAGGACTTTAAACCACCCAATATTGTTAGAATCCTCGTCATTAAAATTGGTGCAAGGCGCTTAGGGCTTTCCGTGGACATGATTCACGGCAGTGAAGAGATACTCGTAAAAACCTTGCCGTCTCACATTAAGGGCTGCGACAATTATTCAGGCGTCACCATTCTAGGCGACGGGAAAGTCGCTATGATTCTTGACCCGAGCGGCATTATTGAGAATTCAAACTTAAGGTATATTGACGATCGCTTCGAAGCTAAGAATAAATCTCAACTCACTGAATCTGAAAAAATAATGGAGCATCAAAATCTGCTGCTGTTCAATTGTTCAGGGCCTGAAACACTGGCACTAGACATGGCGATGGTCTCAAGAGTTGAAGAAATAAAGCCGGAAGACATTGAGTTAATTGGAGACAAGTCCTATATAAAATTCAGAGGTGAAGCGCTGCGTATTGTAAGACCAGAGGACTATATAGACCTTGGCAACCAGTCCTATTCCAGTAAAGGAACAGGGAAGTTATTTGTCATCATACCGAAACTGGTCAAACATCCTATGGGCATTTTAATAGAAAAAATGCAGGATACGGTCGAAGCCAGTATAAAACTCACTGAAAATAGCGGTGTTTCCATTAAAGGATTAGTCGGTTCCACTATTTTAAATGACAAGATTGTACTGCTGCTCAATATTTATGAACTCTTTGAAATGGCAAGTCCTGAGCTTTTTGCAGTCGAGACGGAAACCAATGCCAATAAGTTAGTAAAAATATTGTTGGTGGAAGATACGCCGTTTTTCCAAAAGATGGAGAAAGACTACCTTGAAAATGCAGGCTACGTGGTGACCGTAGCAGACAATGGGAAAATTGCGCTCCAGTACCTTCAAAGCGAGACATTTGACATCGTCGTTAGCGACATCAATATGCCAGAAATGAACGGTCTTGAGTTAGTAAAGCGTATCCGTTCCGACGGTGATTTGTGTCATTTGCCAGTCATTGCAGTAACGTCTATGACGGGTGAAAAGCAGAAAAAAGAAGGCCTTACGGCTGGGTTCGATGCTTATGAATTCAAACTGGATAGGAGCAGACTGCTTGAGGTTTTAAGCCAAGCCATTCAAGAAAGGGGGGCGACGGTGTGATTGAAAACATACTTTCTTTTAACCTCTGTGATAGTTTGCTGGGCGTGGACGTAACCCTTGTAAAAGAAATTAATCGGAATATTGAATTCACACCTATTCCAGGTGCCAAGGCGCATATTGTCGGTTTTTTCAATATGAGAGGTCAAGTCGTAACCCTTTTTGATCTTGCCAAACTGCTGAATCTTGGCGAAATGAAACAGCAGGAAAATTTGATCTGCATCGTACTGAAAAGTCCTAAAGACCCCAATCAGGTAGGGTTTCTTATAGACCGACCTGGCGATGTCCTTGAAATTGACGTAGAAGCATTTGAAGCAGCGCCTGCCAATTTAGAGGCTGCCGAGAGCGAGTACATTGAGTGTGTTCTAAAGCTTAAGGATGAGCTTTTAATGGTAATCAACAGCGAAAAGATTTTTGCTGAATAGGCGGGAGGTGTCTTTTGGAAAAGCTAAAGGTTTTAGTAGTGGATCATTCCGTAGTAAATCGAAAAAATATTACGGATATCGTCAATGCTACAAATTTTGGATTAGTTGTCCGAAGCGCGTCCAGCGGTCAAATTGCCTTGGAGTGGCTTGAGCAAATTCAATTCGACGTGATTCTGATGGATGTTTACGTTGTAAAAGAAATTGGTCTTGCACAAATACAGTTACTAAAAACGACTTATAGGGATACAGAAATTATCATTATGAGTGACAAGGACTCAGAGAGTGCCAATATTACACTGGAAGCCATGAACAGAGGGGCACTGGATTTCATACTCCGTTCAAATGAAAAGAACGCAACCCTCATAGCTCAAAATGTCAAAAATGAGTTAGAAGCCATTTTTACACAAATTAAGGTCAGGCAGTTTCTACCGCCGTCCAAAATAGACTTCGACGAAATGCCTGTAGAAGTTAAAACCAAAGACAAAAGGAAGTTTAGTGGCGACATAGACTTAGTCTTAATAGCCTCTTCAACGGGCGGCCCTGTGGCACTGGAAATGATTTGTGAGCAGTTTCCAGAGGACTTCACAAAACCCGTATTAATTGTACAGCACATGCCGCCTGAATTTACAGAGGTGCTTGCGACCGCTATCAACAAAAAATGTCATGCGTCTGTGAGTGAAGCAAAAGTAGGCATGCAAATCAAACCAAAACATGTCATGGTAGCCCCGGGTGGGTTTCACATGGTGCTAGAAGAAGGCATGGGCAAGATGGTTGCTATACAACTGCTGGACACGCCCTACGTCAATGGCGTCAAGCCTTCTGCGGATGTGCTGTTCGAGTCGGTCGCCAAAGTTTATAAAGGCAGAAATATTCTAGCAGTTGTCCTCACAGGCATGGGCAACGACGGCACGCGGGGCATTCGAGTTCTTAAAGAAGCCTGTAACTGTTATTGCCTGACGCAAAGCGAAAAAACCTGTGTGGTGTATGGTATGCCTAAATGCGTTTATGAAGCAGGTTTATCCGATGAAGTAGTACATTTAAAAGATATGGCGTATCGTATGTATCAACTTGCACACAATAAGGGGTGATCAAGTGGATAATGTAATCGCCTCAAATGCCTTCTTAGGCATCTTGCAAGTGATTGAAGAGAGTAGTGGCATAGTCATTAACGAACAAAATGCACATTTACTAGAGAGTCGACTAGCGGTTATTTTACAAAATACAATGACAAAAAGCTTAGAAGACTTATATACCAAAGTATGTGTACGTAGGGACCAAGAAGCGACCACACAAATCATTGAAGCCATTACGACCAATGAGACCTCATGGTTTAGAGACAAAGCGCTCTGGACGATGATGGAAGAAATTTTTTTGCCACAGTATATACAAAAACTAAGAAATAACGAGCGTTCCAAAATTAGAATTTGGAGTGCGGCTTGTTCCTATGGACAAGAACCCTACTCGCTCGCTATGTGCATAGACTCATATTTAAAGCACCACGCCATAGAAGACGTGACCATCGATCATTTTGAAATCTGGGCAACCGATATTTCTCACGGGGTTATCAATACCGCTAAAAATGGCAAGTACGACACCATTTCAATAACCCGTGGCTTAGAAGACCACTACAAACACAGGTATTTTAAGCATGAAGGGAAGCATTGGCGGCTGAATGAAGACATAAGAAGTGCCATTCGTTTTCAGCAGTTCAATTTAATTCTGGATGCCTATAGGTTTGAGCCCTTTGATATTATTTTTTGTCGCAACGTGTTGATATACTTTTCACAGAGCACTAAAAAAGAAATTTATAAGAAAATGGCACAATCCTTGAAAAATGATGGCACCTTTTTTATAGGCAGTTCAGAATTACTCGAAGACAACAATGAAATTTTTACAAGAGAACAGCATTTGAATGGCGTCTATTTTAAAAAAAAATTAATGAAGGCAGGTGATGGTTTTGAATAGTGGATTGTATAGAGCCAACGTGACATGTCCTATTTGTGAAAGAAGTTTCCCAGCAATTAAGGTGAAAGCAACAGCTTATCAACTTGACCATACCGATGAAGATTTTTGCATGCACTACACCGACTTAAATCCTTTGCTATATGAACCTTGGATTTGTGATAACTGTGGTTATACGGAGTTTGGTGTTTCTTTTGATAAATTGTCCGAAATAGAAAAAAGAAAGCTGCAAAGTTTTTGCTTAAACAAATTTGTGGACGACCCAAACCGAAGTCCATTTGAGTTAACGGACTTCCATAAAAGCGTCTATGGCCTTTTTGACAGAATTGGCGATGTGGGAGAACGTGACAATCTTTCGGGGATAATAGCTTTTAATCTGATGTTGTCAGTTTTAGAAGCTAGAAATGCCCCATATAGTGCTAGGGCAAAAGCGGCGCTTAGAATTGCTTGGATTTACAGGTTCATGGAAGACCCGTTAGAAACGGAGCACTTAGAAATAGCAGCAGACTATTTTTCAAAAGCCTTTGAAACAGAAGACTTAGACGATGGCAAATTTGATTCGGCAACATGTGCCTATATGATTGGGGAGTTGGATAGAAGACTGGGCAAAAAAACAGAGGCAGTAGAATGGTTTGGTAGAGCCCTCATAGCCGCTCAAAAGTCAGACAATAAGACCATAGCGGCTAAGACAAGAGACCAAATTCAAGAAGCCAAAAGCGGCAGATAAGCAATAAAAAACAAGGTGCAGACACTTAAGTGAAAAGTGGTTGCATCTTGTTTTAGGTTATAGACTAAAGAAAGAGGACACTCGCCAGCATTTCAAAATGCTTGTCCTTAAACTTTTTAACAATGCCTGCAGGGCGGGTTTTGGCACCTAAAAAATGATTAGGACCAATAAAAACCAATGGGGTTGTGAGCTGGTAGTTCGTTCCTAAATTAATAGCAGCCGTCTTAAGCCGACCTGCTATCATGTTAGTGGTTTCCATGACCGCATCATAAACCTCAGTTTCAATAATGTGATTATATTTGACACCAAGAAGCCCAACAACCAAATCTGCAGCCGCATTTTTAGAAAATGTCAGCGTGAGCACAATATCTCTTTCACCGTGTAAGATCATAATACCCGTAACAAAGCTGGGGTAGGTTCTTTCAATCTCTTCATTTGCCGGTTCAGCGGTTAAGTTAACGTGGGCAGAAGCAGACATAATCTCTTGTACAACGCGAATAACGTCGTTGTTAAAGACGAGACCATTTACGCTAACTGCACTATTGGTCATTACAGGCACATTAAACCCTCCCTAAGCACTGCTTGATTTTAAGTGTGAGTTCTTCGTTCGTGAATGGTTTTAATATATAATTTTTCACGCCAAATTTAAGGGCTTTAACAACATTTGCTTTTTCAGCTTCCGTGGTTACCATAATGATAGGAATGAGCTGGAATTGACTTTTGGCTTTCACAGTTTGTAAGAAATCAATGCCATTCATGCCTGGCATGTTCCAGTCGAGTAAAATCAGGCATACATCGTCTGCGTGTTGGTTAAGCACGACAAGACCGTTAGCGCCATCTGTAGCTTCTAGAAATTCATAGCCCAGTTCTTCGACAGGCTTTTTCATAATTTTTCTTGTGGTGGACGAGTCGTCAATTGAAAGGATTTTATTTCCCATATGCCATTCTCCTTTTCTATTTAAAAATAGAGACACTACCTACAGTGTTGTTATACCCTATTTGTCAGCAATGCAACAGACCAGTTTTAAATTTATAAAATTAGAGTGCTTGACAAGTAAAAATGCCCATGTTATATTGTTCGTAAGCGAACGAACTAATTAATCAGGAGGTACTTATGGCCCTAACTTGTGTGATTGGGAAATTAAATCAAATGAATAAACTGGCAGAAGACTACGTCAATCAACGTCTTAAAGAAATGCAGTGCCCTGTGCTCAGGTCGCATGTACACCTCTTTTACGTTTTGCCGGAATCCGGTGAGAAAATGAAATTTCAAGATTTAGTCGATGTCTGGGGCGTTTCTAAATCGTCTGCTTCAGAAGTGATCGTCAAATATGAAAACATGGGCTTGATTGAGAAGTGTGCCTGCGGTGAAGACAAACGCAGTGTGTTTGTTTCTTTGAAACCTGAGGCAGTAGCGTTAAAACGCCAATTCGAAAAAATTGAACAGGAATTTTTGGAATTAATTTTATCCGACTTAACGGAAGCGGAAAAAAATCAATTTTCAGAGTTTTTAGACCGTGCAATTAGCAAAGAACATTTATTGAAATAGGACGTCAACCCGTCGTTGTAAAAGTACTTATATTAGAAAGCCTAAAATGGCAAGAGGAGTAAAACCTATGAATTCAGTTATCCAAAATATTTTAACAAGAAGAACAACAAGAAAATTCACAGAAGAAGCTGTAAACGATGAAATGATGGCAGCTATTGTCGAAGCGGGTCTTTATGCACCAAGTGGCAATAACACCCAATCTTGGCACTTCACAGTCGTTCGTAATAAGGAAGTGCTTAAAGACTTAAACTTTGCAACCAAAGAGGAAGCAAAGAAGTACCCAGAGCCAACCATTCAAAAAATGGCAAACAACGAAGATTTTAACCTGTTTTATAATGCCCCTGCACTCATTGTGGTTTCAGGCATGGAAACCGGTGCGCCTACT
>JBGSUZ010000166.1:0-2602 GCA_041753235.1 Acidaminobacteraceae bacterium | reverse complement strand
TATTCTCTATGAAAATACACCTGAAGAGGACCGTGTCACTGCCTTTAGCATGTCCTTTGTGCTTCAAAATTTCTCGTTTATTATAAGCAGCTTTGTTCTTGGACACGCTTCTGGACTGCTAGAACACAGTATTGGTGCGGTACAGGCCAATGTTTGGGTGCTTAACATCGCCACAATATTGCTTGTTGTGCCTTTTTTTGCTGCATTAAAATTTACAGGCAGCTCTATGCTAAAGTCCTCGCGTGAGGCCAGTCTCAAATCCGCTGTTAAAGGTACGCTTATTAGTTACCGCAGCGTATTAAAGGGCCCAACCCTCCAGTACGTAATCCAAGTAGCCCTGATTGGCTTTGGCGCTGGTATGATTGTGCCCTTTTTTAGCATTTATTTAAAATATAGTCTATCTATAACTGACGGTACGGTGGGGACTATTATGTCTATTAGTCAGGTGGGAACCATTATAGGCGGTCTAATTGTCGCGCCCCTTGCTAAGAAACTCGGTCGTGTGCGTACGGTTATGATTTGCCAGTTGTTGTCCATTCCCTTCCTGCTGTCCATTTCACTGCCTCAGGGTCTGGTCATTATAACGATTTCATTCTTCTTCCGCTCTTCCCTCATGAACATGGCTGGGCCTATTATCAATAGTCTCGCTATGGACATAGTCAACGACGACCTGCGCACCCATATGAGTAGCACGGTTTCTATGACGAGCAGTCTATTTAGAGCTCTTGGCATTTTTGCAGGCGGGTACATTATGTACACCTTTAGTTATAACACGCCTTATTACTTTACCATTGTATGCTATTTGATTGGTACGGTTGTGTTTTATCGGTTGTTTAGGGGGAAGGCGTAGGTGCTTTCCTTTCCCTTGATTGTGGGAGGTTCATCCTATTCCCTTTCGTTTTATGATAATTTTGCACCTATACTTTCATGATTATAATTTGGTTTAGTTTTCAAAATGCCATTTTTTCAAATAAAAAAGCTTCTTTGAGGTATCATTCCACATTTACTGGATAATACGTTATAGGTACTGTTTGTAGTTTTTTCATTAAATCTGGCGTTATTATTCTATCTTCTTTCGAAAGATTCCAATAATCGTCCATAAATCGTTGCATTTTTGAGTATCCATTTTTCAATTTTGAAATATCAACTTTATTCAGACTTGGGTTTTCTCTAATTAAACTTGGTAATCTGTATACTCTAACTAATAAACTTATACGAGCTTCATAATTAAATTTACGTTTATAAACCAATCTACAGTCAGGTGGAATTTTTTTTAAATATTTCGGGAGTTTAGAAAATGATAAATCAAAATCAAAAAATATATTTCTAGATTTTGTAGCTACAAAAGTTTCATTACCATCAAAACCAGAATCAATTTTTTTCTTTGATATATTTTCTTTTCTTATATTAATTAGTTCATTATCACTTGGATAAATACACAATTCTTCTTTATCCCTAGATATTATTCTTTCTTCAGCACTGATTACTTGATATCTATTCAAATTTAACACTTCTTGCTCATCTGTAACTACCATATATTTCTTGTTATCATAAATTTTTCCATCATAAAAGACAACCATCACTTCTGGTGATATTGGAAAAAAAATAATCACGCCTACTTTCGATAGTCCTATTTTATCAGAGCAAAATGGATTAATAACTATAACTGGCATATCTGATGTAATAAGTTTTTTGCTGTATTATATCTTATTACACAGATATCCAAATCACTGATTTCTCGAACTAATTCGTCACATGAGGAAATCAAGTCCGCACCAGTTGTTTCATCAGCAATTCTTTTCTCTGCAATTTGTCTTACAGTTTCTTTACTTAAACTTGATACTTTAGGATGTATAAACTCTGCTAACATTTCACTAATCATATTTTTATTATAATTATACATAGCTAAGGTTCGACAATATTGATAGATTGCAAACTGCTTAATTTTTCCAACCACTTCTTGGTCAATATCATTTTCATTACAATTCAACAGTTTTTGTATAGCCTTTGCCCATTCCAATTCTTTTATAGAGAGATTTTTCTCAATCTCACCATCTTGTCCATAAAAATAATTCTTATAGCAAATACTTTTTACTGGGATATTTTCCTTAAGTACATCTCCTTCAAATTGATAAAATGTCGTTAATACCTTTTCTTTATTCCCATTTCCTTTTAATTTAGAGAAATTTTTCAAATACAATCTTGGCACATAATGTTGATCAATAGTTTGATTATTTCGACATTCATTCATCCTCTTTCCTCCAAAAAATAATAATGGGTGTCTTTTAAAAATATCAGTATAATTTTCTTATATTTGGCGCCAGTTTTTAGGCTTTCGTCGCCACTATTGACTTGAGTGACTCCGTTTAACGCGTTATAGCTAATTTTCTTTGTAATGCTACCTGCCTCATTAACTTCTGTTGGCAGTCCCATAGCGTCGAAGCTGTAATTGACTTGGTTGCCATTTGGGTTTGGTGATTAAATTATTAAAGAGCTTCTCCAAGGCGTTGAAGAAGCTCACTTAATAATCACATCAATCTAAATCCATCTTCTGCTAATTTTTTAATATTGTCAGTAACATACTCTTTAACAGTATACTCAC